>CAMNFW010000081.1 GCA_946537565.1 uncultured Ruminococcus sp.
TGCCGAGGATCTTACGATATCCCAGGATTCGAGAAGTCCGACAGCAGCCGGTATGAACATTATCGGCATGATATCAATGAGAAACTGACCTGTCTTGTCGATATCCTTAAGCTTGACGATACCGGAGAGCAGAGCTGCAAACAGCAGGACGATGCCATAGATGCTTGCAGGTATCGGCAGCGGAATGATATGGTTCAAAATCTCACCGATAAGTGAGAAAGCGAGTATAACTACAAATTGTTTGATATAGTTCAAAAGACCACCTCTGTAGAATTATAGCACTGCTTACACAAAAAGTCAACGCAGTAGAATATATGCACGCTGCAATAATTATCCGGCATTGTCAGTTTTATCACCGGAAGCCGGAGAGCCGGAAACATCCTGTTTATTCTTAGCATCATTTTCGGCTTTCTTTTTTTCATCTTCAGCTTTTTGTTCCAGCTCCTTTTTTCTTTCCATCCATTTATCGAGGAAAGATTTTTCCTTAGGCTTCTGATTCTGAGCATCATTGCTTTTCGGGTCGGGAGCGGGGTTTGTTTTAGGAGTATTGGCAGCCGGAGGGTTGTTATTATTTTCGGGCTTAGGTTTTTCTTTTGGGGGAGCGAACTTATCCAGGCGCTGGAGGATTTCAGCAGAAGTGAGGGCACGTTTGCTTCTGTAAGGCTCAACAAGAGTTCTGATGCTTTCCTTTTCTATCA
Organism: uncultured Ruminococcus sp.; assembly: GCA_946537565.1. Taxonomy (GTDB): domain Bacteria; phylum Bacillota; class Clostridia; order Oscillospirales; family Ruminococcaceae; genus Ruminococcus. The sequence continues at coordinate 699 of CAMNFW010000081.1, forward strand.
TGTCAGCGATCTTGCTGCTGTTTTTATTGATTTTTGTGGGGATAGTTTCGAGGGTAAAGGGAGGAGTTTGTTTACCGTCCACACTTATAGTGGTGACAGCATTGAAAGCGTCGAGCCGGGAGAGGATAGTACAAATATTATCGTGATCGAATCTGTAAGAAGCCATGGCAGCGTCTTTGGGAGAGAGCCGGAAAGCGCTTAAATTAGCGGAATTTGATTCAAGAGCATCTCTGATATTTTCAGTAAGCTGACTGGTATTCTGGTGGCTGAGAACTAAAGAAAGACCGAATTTACGGGATTCAGCCAGCATTCTTGGCATAGGGTTGGTCTGGAAGAGTGAGGCTTCATCAATAATAAGCAGGTGGGTCAGATCGGTATTATTTCTCATTCTCACGGCATTCCAGAGCTTCATAAGAAGGACAGTTCCGACAAGTCTTGCCGGGGTCGTTCCGATAACAGGAGAACCCAGGTCGATGAGAGTGACAGTATCGGTGTCGATAGTTCCGGGAAAATCCAGAGCATTAGCGCCGGCACCGAGGGTTTTTCTTAGCTGTTCAACAGAGGTGAAGCGCTGGAATTTTGAAAGAAGCCAGTTCAGCGTATCATGAAAATCATTGCTTTTGTTAAGACCGTATTCATTCTTGATAATTTCGACCAGCTCCGGATATTTATTGCATATAGCCTTGCTGACCTTAAGCATATTATCCTGGCTCTGAGAAATTATGGCAATGCTTTCAAGAGAAGCCTGACGGCCGAGAAATGCGATCGAAGCCTTTGCAAAAGTAGACAGCCAGCGTTCATATCTTGGTCCTACAACAAGATATTCACCGGGCGGATTGAAAATGTCACCGAAAAGCTCACAAAGATCAGCGATATTGCGTTCTTCCTTAGCAGGGTCATCGCTGTCCCAGATGTTCATAGGGACGGGATTATCCGCATCACCGACTCTGACCACTCTGATTTTTTTCGCATATTTTTCGGGAACCGACTGGAGAACGGTATTGATAGTGGTACCGTGAGGGTCGAAAAAGGTGAGACCATAGCCTTGTTCAATGGCATTGAGGATAATGGAAGCGAGAATGGTAGACTTACCGGTACCGGTCTGACCGATGATCTGATAATGTCTTTTAAGGTCAGTTTCACCGATCGTGATCTTTCTGCTGACACCGGTGATATCCACAGCTTTGCCGATAGTAATTGCTCTGGGAGATTTTGTATTTTTATGATTTACGGGGATTTTCCTTGTACTCTGCTGACAGGTTTTAATGCCGGTGACAGGACGATTCACAACAGGCTCATACATCATTATCCTTGCGGCAAAGTCCGGCAGCACAGGTGCGTTTTTCAGCGGAAAGTCCCATATTTCGGCAATTTCGGGTTCTGACATATCACCGAGGAACCTGATCTTTGCTTCACTCACAGCCTCATTGAGAATGGTGCGGAGCCTGATCGAAGGTGTATCGCCGAGCCGAAGAAGTACACGCACACGCACCGGTGTACCCAGATAAGCGGACATTTTCGGTTCAGAATAAGGGTAGAATTTTTCCATAGATCTGCGGCAGCTCTGACGCTCAGCCTGATCTGAAGAACCGGCTGTAATACGCATAGCTCCGCCGGTGAGATGAATTGCCTGAACAAGCTCTTCAAACTGAGCTGAGAATGACATAGGAAAATCCCAGTCATTCTGAGAGGGATTATCGTTATGTACAGCGCCGAAGCCTATTTCCGGTCCGGAAGTATACTGAGCTGACGGCAGATAAAGTTCATACAGCTTATTAAAAGCGGCACATGATTTGAAAGTGGAAGGTTTTTTGCGTGGTTTTCCGAGCTTTTCGGCAATCCAGGTCAGATCATCTTCAGTAAACTCATCTGAGCCGAAAACGCTGAGATTTACAATACCCTTAGCCGGAATATACATCTGCCAGCCGGCAAATCCGTCGGGCTTAAGGAGCGAAGCGCATCTGACGAGCCGGGAGGAAAGTTTGTCAGAGAGAGGGATCTTGCCCTCGGTGATGAATAATTCTTTGAAATTAACAGCAGCGGCGGTGCCGGCGGGAAATAATGTATTTTCACTGATCATGATCTGAACTCCTTAGATATGGATTTTTCACAGCATCAGCTGCGGCTTTTTTTTCTGAACTCTTTTGGTGTCATGCCATAGTACTGGCGGAACATTTTACCGAAGTAGCTGATATGGTTGAAGCCGCAGGAGAAGCATATCTCGGTTATCTGCTGGCTGGTATTTATAAGCAGGTCAGCGGCATTTTTCAGGCGGAACTCATTAAGATATGTCACAGGCTTTTTGCTGATTATGCTGCGGAAACAGCGGAAGCATTCGCTTTTGCTGATATTAGCAGCTCTTGCGATGTCCTCAACGGAGATATCGCTGCTGTAATTTTCATGGATAAAGGTGAGCATTTTCTTTATGCGTTTTTCGCCGGAGCTTATCGCAAGGGGCTGGGATTCAACGTCATTTTTGCCGATATTAAGGGCAAGGGAGTACCATATCTGGCTGATGATATTTCTGATTTTCAGCTCATAGCCAAACTCATGCTTTTCGGCAGCCGGGTAAAGCTGTCTGATAAAGGAGAGGATATCCTGTTCCCAGGGCGAAGAGCCGGTAAGTTTAAACCCCTTGATAGACGTGTCGGAAATAATAGGCTTGATATATCTTTTGGAGATAAGGTCAGAGCCGCAGTCACCGATGAATTCGGGCATAAAGACGACAGTAGTCATAAGCGGAGCAGGCTCAGAGGAAGCAGGGGTTTCCATGTGCATGATATTGGAATTGATAAAAAAACCTTCCCCCTCGCTGACCTCCAGTATCATGTCATTAATATGGCAGCGGACTTTTCCGGAGAGAACGAGAGCAAATTCCAGTTCCGGGTGCCAGTGCCAGTCGATGATATTGTTAACGTACCAGCTGAAATCGTTCATATAAATTTTGATAGGGAATTTCGGAGTGCCGTGGACAGCGTTTTCACGATAAAGCTCTTTATGGGAGCCGGGCAGTAAAATATCCATGTTTCACCTCCATGCTGGCATTATCTTTATAATTTCTGCGGATATTCTGATAGAATAATTTCTGTTTTGATGTTATTATTATATCATAAATTTCATATACTGTCAAACTCTGAAGACGGAATAAAAAGGAGTGTTATTATGAAGATATCAGACGGATTCTGGCTGAACAAGCCTGGATACAGCGTGAATTACGCTACACAGATGTATACCGTAAAGGCTGACGAAAGCTCAGTAACGGTTTATGCCACAAATCAGTGGATCGGAAACAGGGGCATGACTTTAGGCGGTCCGATGCTCACAGTCCGTTTCTCATCTGTACTTGAAAACAGCATCAAGGTGGAGATAGACCATTTCAAGGGCACACTGAAAACGACCCCGGAATTCACCCTCTATGAAAACAAGGACTTCAAGCCTGTTGTCCGCCAGACCGAAAACGGCGGCTGGGAGCTTATTTCCGGAAAAACAAAGGTTAAGATCGGACCCCAGGGTTCAGGCTGGGACGTAAGCTATTGGTATGAGGACAGACTTCTCACCAAGGAAGGCTGGAGAACAACCTCTCTCATTGAAGAAGAGGAATGGCTCACAAAAAATAAGGCTTTATCCGAAGAGGGCGCAAGATTCTTTGCAAAGCCTGACAACGGCAGCACCAGCTATATCCGTGAGATGCTGAATATAAGCGTAGGCGAATACATTTATGGTTTCGGCGAAAAGTTTTCGACCTTTGTAAAGAACGGTCAGACCGTTGAGGTGTGGAACAACGACGGCGGAACCTGTTCTGAGCAGAGCTATAAATCAATACCATTTTATGTATCGTCGAGAGGATACGGAGTATTTGTGAATCACCCAGAAAACATGACCTTTGAGGTTGCCAGCGAGACCGTATCAAAGGTGGCATTTTCAGTTCAGGGACAGCACATGGAATACTTTGTATTCGGCGGCGGGACCGTAGCCAATGTGCTTGAAGCGTATACTGACCTGACAGGAAAGCCTGCACTTCCGCCGGCATATACTTTTGGATTGTGGCTGTCAACTTCCTTCACCACCAGCTATGATGAAGAAACAGTAACTTCATTCATAGACGAAATGGAGAGAAGAGATATTCCACTGGAGGTATTTCATTTTGACTGCTTCTGGATGAAGGAATTTGAGTGGTGCAGCTTTGAGTGGGACAAGGATATGTTCCCGGACCCGAAGGCAATGCTTTCACGGCTTAAGGCAAAGGGACTTAAGATATGCGTATGGATAAATCCATATGTCGGACAGTGTGCGCCGGTATTTGATGAATGTGTGAAGAATAATTATTTCATCAAGAATAAAGATGGTTCAGTGTTCCAGTGTGATATGTGGCAGCCTGGAATGGCTGTCATTGACTTCACAAATCCAGAGGCTTGCAAGTGGTTTGCATCAAAGATAAAGGGACTGGCTGAGATCGGTGTAGATGCAATAAAGACTGATTTCGGTGAGCGTATACCTACTGATGTAGTATACTTTGATGGCTCTGATCCATACAAGATGCACAACTACTATACATATTTATATAATAAGACAGTATTTGAAGCGCTTCGTGAAGTAAAGGGCATGAACAATGCCTGCCTGTTTGCCCGTTCAGCAACTGTTGGCGGTCAGCAGTTCCCGGTACACTGGGGCGGAGACTGCTTCTCAAATTACGAGTCCATGTGGGAAACTCTCAGAGGCGGACTTTCACTTTGTCTGTCTGGATTTGGATTCTTCTCCCACGATATCTCAGGCTTTGAGGCAACAGGTACACCTGACCTGTACAAGCGCTGGACAGCCTTTGGACTTATGTCAACTCATTCCCGTTATCATGGAAATTCTTCATATCGTGTTCCGTGGAATTTTGATGAAGAGAGCTGTGATGTTTCACGTCACTTTGTAAAGCTTAAGGGCAGGCTGATGCCGTATCTTTTTGCAAATGCAGTCCACACCCACAAGACAGGCGTGCCAATGATGAGAGCTATGGTCATTGACTATGCTTATGACCGGGCAGCGCTTACAGTTGACACACAGTATATGCTGGGAGACAGTCTGCTTGTTGCCCCTGTATTCAGTGAGGACGGAGAGTGCAGCTTCTATCTTCCAACCGGCGGAACATGGACGGATATCCAGACCGGTGAACAGCTCAGCGGCGGCAGCTGGTATACAAAGAAGTATGATTATTTTGGAATGCCGCTTTATGCAAAGCCAAATTCAATTATCGTATACGGCAATTTTGAAAAGACCGTTGAGTATGATTATACCGACGGCATGAAGATAGTTGTATACGGACTGGAGGACGGAAAAACCGCAGAAGCTAAGGTCTACAGCAAGGAAGCAGAGCTTGCAGCTGAGATAACAGCAGTTCGCAGCGGAAATACCATTACCGTTACTGTCAAGGGCAGCGATAAGCCTTTCACTGTAGAAAGCTCGCAGGGACTTGAGACCGTAATAGGCTAAAACAATGAAAAAAGCCTGTATTTCTTAGGATACAGGCTTTTGTTATTATATTCATCTGAGACTGTTGATAATACCGCTGATATATCTTTTAACAGCGATGAGGTAATCATAGGCTCTTCCCTGGAGTCTGCCGAGACGGTAGTCCTGATACTTAACGGTATCAACCCATTCAATAAGGTTATCCAGGTCAGAGAGCTTTGAATCATAAAGAGCCTGAAGATCCTCGATGATAGGATTTTTATAGTTCACATCTCTGGTATTTTCGGAAGCAGAGATGCAGCAGTTAATGATAAGAGGAAAGTCGTTGAGTATATAAGAAAGTTCCATATACATCATTCCGCTTTTTCTCCAGTCGTTGATATCAACGTTGTCCTCGTCACACATAGCATTAGTGACGTTATTCCATGAGTCCAGGAGAGCGTCCTGCTCCTGATGATATTCGTCCCAGTTAGAAATAGTCATATAAACTTCCTTCTTTCGTTAGTATTGTGAATAATTATCACAAGTACATTATACAACAAATTTTTACAAAAATCAATAGTATTTTATATATAATTGCTATAATTGTCATATTGTACAAATCTAATTGTATACTTTGCACAATTAAATGATTGCACATATTAACCAAGCATAACGTCCAGCAGCATCATGACAGCAAATCCAATGACGATGCCGGTGGTAGCGGAGTAAGGCTGATCTTTCTGATTGCTCTGGCATTCGGGGATAAGCTCATGGACAGCCACAAGGATCATAGCTCCGGCTGCAAAAGAAAGCGCATAGGGGAGGATCTCAGTGATATACACCACAAGAACTGCGCCTATAACTCCGGCGATCGGCTCAACAATACCGGAAGCCTGACCTATCATGAAGCTTTTTTTCCGGGAGCAGCCTTCTCTTCGGAGGGGGACGGAAACAGCAGCTCCTTCCGGAAAGTTTTGCAGACCGATACCGACAGCAATAGTAACAGCACCGATGAGGCTTTCAGTTGTACAGCCGGTTTTCAGCGCACCGAAAGCCACGCCTACAGCAAGACCTTCCGGGATATTATGAAGGGTAATTGAAAGCACAAGCATGATGATCCTGTTGAGTTTTTTACTGCTGACGGCGCTGCTTTCAGGCAGAGAATCTGCACCTTTGCCGGCAAAGCAAACGATCTTATCCGACCCCCACATGAAGGCAGCGCCTATCAGAAATCCCACGGTAACAACTGCATAGGCAGGTATTTCAGAAACCAGCTCAGCCTGTTCTATAGCCGGCTGCAAAAGTGACCAGAAGCTGGCAGCTATCATTACTCCGGACGCAAAACCCAGCATGAAATTCAGCGCTCTGGGATTTGGAGATTTGAAAAATACAACCGTTGCAGCACCAAGAGCTGTAACGAACCAAGTGCCGAGGGTGGCGATAAGTGCCATTAAAACGTTATTCATACAGCACCTCCTGTAATAGTATATACAGCAGGCTGTTAAACGTGAATTTTCAGGGACAGGCAGCACTATTAGTTAACATAATAAAATTTATATATCTTCTTGCAATTCACCCTGAAATATGATATAATAAATATGCTGTCCCAATAGCTCAGTTGGATAGAGCGATCGCCTCCTAAGCGATAGGCCGGAGGTTCAAATCCTCTTTGGGACGCCATATTTAAAGCTGTAAACTTGTGTTGATGCACAGGATACAGCTTTATTTTTTTACATATTAAGTTGTTATATAATACTAATATTGTTATAAGATTATTATATACTTCCAAAAGGTAGACAAATGTCAGGTTTTGTGGTATTATATTATGGTAACAGTGATTTTGAAGAGAAAAGAAAAACTATAGCAAGAAAGGTCATTTTAGAATGAAAACACTTAATAACGCAAAACCGGGAGATACCCTTAAAGTCGAGAAAATAGGCGGAGACGGCGCTCTTCGTCAGCATTTTCTTGATATGGGAGTGATACCGGGAACAGAGCTGACGGTTGTGAAATACGCTCCTTTGGGAGATCCTGTGGAGCTTAGGCTGCATGGATATGAGCTTACACTAAGGCTTGCAGATGCTGAACAGATCGAGGTAATTGAAGTTAACACTGCAAAACAAAATAAAACCAGCTCCCGAAAAAATAAGAAAACTGAACACCCCGGACTGGGCGAGGGCGGTAAATTTCACCCGAAGGGCAGCGGCGA
>CAMNFW010000082.1 GCA_946537565.1 uncultured Ruminococcus sp.
ATAATTGCCCGATTGCAGGGAGCAGATCTTTGATCTGCGTATCTGCAAGGGCATTAAGATAATTTATAATGAATGCCTTTGCATTCATTATATCATATTATACTGTAAATTGCAAGTTATTCTGTACGTTAATTTCTCGCCTGGTCCAACGCATCACGCACCGCAGATATTATTCCCTCCGCCGATCTTGTTGCTCCGCATACCGCATCAACATCAGGACTATTGCTGCTCAGAATACGATCAATTACCACACTCTCAGCTATAACATAATATTCTTTGTCATCGATCTGGAAAGTCACGCTTATATTTGTGATAACGTCATTTTCTATAGTAACATCTGCATACACATCGCCCGGAAAATCTTTTCCCTCATCATCTGCCGGCGAAAGACCTACTCCAGACCAGGTGCCGTTTTTGAAAACTGTCTGAGGCTGAGCAGGCTCAGTCTGAGGTGCTTCTGTCGGTACAGGATCTTCCTGAACAGGTTCATCGACCGGCTCATCAGGATTTTCCTCTGCCGATTTTTCTTCCTCAGCAGCAGTTGTCTCTTCGGTTTTATCCTCATCTTTTGAAGATGTGGAAGTTGTCGCTGCACCGGAAACAGTTGTAACTGTACCGTCAGTTTTTGTAGTAGTCGGAGCTGTTTTACCGTCCTTGTCAGTTGTTGCAGCAACTGTTGTGGTAACAGTTTCATCAGCTTTTTCATTTTCATCAGATGATGCTGTTGTTGTAGTCTGAACAGTAACAGGACTCCTTTCTGCTGCACCGCTTTCAGGCTTTGTACCATATGACAGGAATATTACTGTTCCTACCAGAATTGCAGATGCTGCAAATGTAACCGCATTTACCGGCTTCCTGTTTATGTCTTTATTCTTTTTAATAATCTCCTTGCGTATTCTCAGTGCCGCATAACATATGAACACGATGCTGTAAACTATTATGCTGATAAACTTCTCTGTGTTTCCCGATCTCGATTTCGGAATATACAGCACGAGAATATGTATATAGATAAGTGCGTAGAATACATATGCTGCCCGCTGTATCTTTTTCCAGGTCTTTGCATTCATCTTTTTCCTGATCGCTTTTATTGACATGACCGTCAGCGGTACCATTATCAATAACAATACAATGCAGACTATACAAGTCAATGTGAACTCGAACGGAAATGATATATTGTTTTTACGGAAGGTATTGAACCTGTTAAGATAGGTCAATCCATAGGTCACAGCATGAGACACTGTTATTACTGCTGCAAATATCGAAAGCTCGCCTCTTACCGGCATTATCCGGGATACGATCGTCTTGCCGGGTTTTGTTTCTGTGGTCAGTGCTCCGGCATACATCACAAGTACCCATAAAGCCGCTGCAAATGCGCCTTCCCTGAACACTCCTATCAGGTAATCATTTACAAATCCGGAAGCAGGCTTTGTCATTTTATCAATAATTATTACAGCGGCTGTTATCACTGCGCCTGCTGAATAAAAAATTATCGGGTGTTTCTTCAATGCACTGCCACCAAAAAATATCAGAAACCCAGCTATTATAAATGCTATTACAAAAAGCATACCAAAAACCTTTCAACAATATTTGACCTCTGCAGGTCATCCCACAGAGGTCATGTTTTTTTTATCAGATTGTGTCAATCAATTATCAGTCATTCTTCTTTCTGAATGTGAAAGCTGCTGCTGCTGCAAGTGCCAGAGCTGCGGCAGGTACAGCTGCTGTTGCAACACCGGTCTTAGGACTGTCTGTACCGGAAGCAGCCTTAGCTGTTGTTTTAGCAGCTGTTGTGGTAGTTGCCTTAGCTGTAGTTGTAGTTGCGGCAGTTGTAGAACCAGCCTCAGTTGTTGCAGGTGTCTGAGATGAAATTGCAAATACATAAGGAGCTGTATATCCAGTAGCCTGAACGTTTAATGAATACTCTCCGCTGCCGTCAAATACAGCATTTTCGCCGCTCTTGGCTTCAAAATCAACTGTACCGTCAGCTTTGATAACTGTTGTTCCTCTTCTGCCGGTTCTGTAAGCAGTACCGTTCACCTCTACAGAAGTGATATTCTTGATGAAGTTAGCAGCATCTGCTTCTGTGAATCCGTCAGCTGCCACAAGCTTGCCGTCTTCATATTTTACAGGAATATCTGCTGTTGTAAGTGTAAATGTGCCTCTTACATCAGCGTATACGCCCTTTGCATCAGAGATAGTGAGAGTGTAGCTGCCAGGCTGTGCGCCGGTATAGTTGATAGTGCCGTTTTCAGCTGTGAAGCCTTCTGCTACATTTGCTGTCTGCTCATAATCTGCCGGGAAAGCTGATGTATCATAAGTTGTTGAACCGCTGCCGGCTGCTGAATCTTCTACCTTCACTCCGTTTGTGAACATCTTAGGAAGATATACATTTACTCCGCTGACAGTTCTGTAACCGTCAAGGGTGATGAAGGTCACACCTGTTACTGTGGCACCATTTGTGGGGTAATACTTGGGATTGTCGATGTTGTTGCCGTGTGTAGCTGTAACATAACCAACTGACCATGCGATCTCACTCTTTGGTCTCCAGAGGTTTTCCAGCGCACGCATAGGATAGCTGTTTCCGTCAGCAGTTTTAACAATAGCACCATAAACATCTGCGTCCTGAGGATATCCCTCAACTATAAGCTGATAATCACCGTAAGATGTAGTTGTTTCCAGTGAGATGTTTCCGCCGGCTTCAACTTCTCCGTCTGTGTCAACAAGCTTGGATACTGTTATTGCACCGTCTGCAACAGTTACCTCCTTGTAAGCTGCCGGAGCTGAATCAAGTGCTGTAAATCCATAATTTGCTGTAAGGAAGTCAACATCTGCTGCATTTACTGCCACAGGATATGTTACACCAAGAATTTTACCTCCGTTGCCGTCCTCATTTGCTTCATAGTAAGTTCCTGCTGAAAGTCCGCCTGACTGCCATGTTCCATCTTCACCTACTGCTCCCGTGTTGTTCATCTTCCATTTGTTAGCTGTAGCGGATGATACTGCATCTACCTCAAAGCTATTGGAAGCACCTTCAAATTCTGCTGCGTAAAAATCAGCATAAGGGATATTCATTGTACCGTAAACCACATCGCCGTCAGCTGCACTTGCAGAGAAGGGTATAGCTGAGACTGCCAGAGCTGATACAGCTGCTGCACTTATTAATGAGTTGATCTTTTTCATTGAAAATTCTCCTTTTAAAATATTTGCTTATTTCTGAGTAGGATAGCCCAACACTGCTAAGTGTATTCTCCATGTCCAGAACTGATACATACAGTGTTAGAGCATTCTAACTTATTATCAAAAAAATTAGCTTATAAGCCTATGTCACTAATTATTATTTAGATATGTCCTTAATATATACTAACACTTTGATATAAGATTGTCAAGAAAAAAATTAAGTTTTGTCAGTGTTTTATGCACTTTAAACATCTGAATATATTATTTTTGTTATATTTATTTAATTTTTTTTGAATAAAAAATAATCAGGTTAACCTTAGCTAACCTGAAAAATTTTATCCTAACAGCAGCTCACTGTTTGTTCCGTAAAAAATATCATCATGTCCAGCTGCAAGCTCACAGAATTTTTCAATGCGCTCCCAGTTGTCATTAACCGCAAATTCATAGCTGTGCCCCCATACTATGAACGCTGCCGGTTCTTCTCCTTCATACCGCAGAAATTCATCAAGCAGGTCAAACAATCCTTCGTACCTGTGATGACAAGTCGCTCCAAACCTCAGCAGATCCGCCGGCTGCCTGAAACTGTGAGTATCATTCACCGTCCGGCAGTATCTTATACCGCACTCCTCTATGATTTGCACAGTCTCATCATTGTAAGCACCATAAGGATAAGCCATACCTCTTATTTCACTGCCAAAAAGCTTCTCCAGGGCAGCCTTATCATCAGCAACTTCTTTGCGTGCTGCCTCAGCATCAAGCTTTGTCAGATCTGCATGAGTTACACAATGCGCTGCGATCTCATGTCCCTTGTAAAGTTCCGGAAGCCCCTCCGCTGACATTCTCCTTATCACAACTCCATTGTTCACCCAGCTGCTTTCCGGGGTCATTATTCCGCTGTTAAGATTAAAAGTGCATTTCATACCATATCTATTGAATATTTCAACCAGCCTTCTGTCCATTTCAACCCCATCATCATAACTGAAGCTGAGTGCCTTATTCTTACCGTTCCACATACTCTACCTCACAGTCACAAAAACAATAAAGGGCGGATATTTCACCGCCCCTTAGCTTATATTTCTTACTTAGCCTTGCCCTGATTTGCTACGCCAGCCATCTTCGCTGCCAGCTCATCAGCGTCGCAAAGATATTCCTTGCTGATAACGTTGAAATCGTCATCAAACTCATATACCAGAGGAGTAGCTGTAGGAATATTTACTCCGATGATCTCCTCATCAGAAAGCTTGTCAAAATACTTAACAAGAGCACGGAGTGAATTTCCGTGAGCAGCTATAACTACTCTCTTGCCAGCCTTCATCTGAGGCTTGATCTCTTCCTCAAAATAAGGCACTGCTCTTGCAATAGTATCCTTAAGGCTCTCCTGAAGCGGAAGTTCAGCAGGATCAACATCTCTGTACTTAGGATCCTTCTTCGGGTTTCTTTCGTCGTCCTCTTCCAGTGCCATAGGCGGTACGTCAAATGAACGTCTCCAGATCTTAACCTGCTCCTCGCCGTACTTTGCAGCGGTCTCGCTCTTGTTCAGACCCTGAAGTGCGCCATAGTGACGCTCGTTCAGCTTCCAGCTCTTGATAACCGGCAGCCACTCTCTGTCCATTTCGAGAAGTACGTTGTTAAGAGTGTGGATAGCTCTCTTAAGGTATGATGTGTAGCAAAGATCAAAATCAAAGCCAGCCTCCTTAAGTGCCTTGCCAGCCTTAAGTGCTTCGTTTACGCCGTTCTCGCTGAGTTCAACGTCTGTCCAGCCTGTAAATTTGTTTTCCTTGTTCCATTCACTTTCACCGTGACGGATAAGTACAAGTTTCATGCTCATGATAGTTTATTCCTTTCGTTTACATATTTATACCGCAGAACGGTATTATTTCAGACAAAACCGCACAGAGACACTTGTGCATATGCGCTGCTAAGCACTCAGCAGTCCTTTGTATGGTAATGTCTTTACTTCTTAGTAACTGTAACTTTACCGAGTGCCTCAGAGATATCGTCCTGATAAGATGTGATGAACAGGGCTGTATCTGAATCAGGGACCTGTGCCACCACATATCCGCAGGCATCTCCATCTGCTATTTTATAATAGGTCTCGCTTGAGCCATTGAAAGTAACTGTTGTCTTTTCTTCAGCAGATGAATCGAGAATAGAGATATTATTCTTGCTGTTTTCAATTGTATCAAACTCTATCCTGTAAAGCTTATTATCGCTGGAATCATAGACATTCGCCGACTGATCCTCATTTTTAAGCTTATAACTTCCGCTGCTGGTATCAAGACTCACTTCGACCTTATCACCTGTTGAAACATTATAGGTGTAAGCTATGGTCGATGTACAGCCTGTGAGAGTAACTGCCGATATCAAAGCTGCTGCTGCAAATGCAGTTATCTTAGTAAATATCTTCATAATTGTCTGTTATCAGCCTTCAACAGCCGCCTGTACAATTGTGTTGAAATCAGCTGCCTTAAGTGATGCACCGCCGATAAGTCCGCCGTCAATGTCAGGCTGAGCAAGAAGCTCCGCAGCATTTCCTGCATTCATTGAACCGCCGTACTGAATTGTAACTGCATCTGCTGTTGCCTGATCGTACTGCTTAGCCAGCTGAGCACGGATAAATGCACAAACCTCCTGTGCCTGTGCAGGTGTAGCTGTAAGACCTGTGCCAATTGCCCATACAGGCTCGTAAGCGATAACTACCTTCTTAACGTCCTCTGCGGATACTTCCCAGAGATCAAGCTTTATCTGACGGGCAATAACTTCCTCAGTGATGTTGCACTCACGCTCCCACTTGAGCTCACCTACGCAAACGATAGGCTTAAGACCAGCCTTAAGTGCAGCTGCTGTTCTCTTGTTTACAGTCTCGTCAGTCTCGCCAAAGTACTGTCTTCTCTCACTGTGACCGATAACTACATACTCAACACCCAGCTCAGTAAGCATTGAAGCTGAGATCTCACCCGTGAAAGCTCCGCTCTCTGCAAAGTGTACGTTCTCAGCGCCAACCTTTACATTGCTGCCTTCTGTAACATTTATAGCTGTTTCGAGGTTTGTGAAAGGTACGCAGGCGATAACCTCCACCTTGCCCTCAGCGTTTGCAACCAGGGGCTTGATAGCTTCGAGAAGCTCCTTAGCCTCAGGTCTTGTCTTGTTCATTTTCCAGTTTCCGGCAATAATAGCCTTTCTTAAATTTTTGTTCATTGCGTATCACTCCTAAATAATATTAATATCAATGCAAGTAAAATATATATTGACACTCCTCCGGCAGTCAGACCTATAATCATATGATATATCATCTGCCAGGGCGTGAGGCGGGTGGTGTATTTATCCTTTCTGATCACTGCCGCAAAGGTGATAAAAACGTCCTTCATAAACAGCCAGCATAAAAACCCGAAAAAGAGCGACAGAATTGCAAATATCAGAATTAGCAGGATAGTCTCCAGAATAAACACAGCCGAACCTCATTTCGTGTTAAAACGATTATTCCTCGTCTTCTTCCTCATCATCAGCATCTAAGCTGCAGCCTGTGTAATCTTTCTTAACGTTGGTATTTCCGTTATTGCAGCCGACTGTCATGCCCTTCTTTACAGGTGAAAGGCAGAATCCGATAATGATGCCCAACAACAAGCCGCATATCGCAAAAAGCCATACAGCTGCAGAGCTTTCCTTTAAGCTGTTTGTAAAATTACATTTGCATTTATTCATAACTATTTCTCCTTAAAGAAGACTCTCGCCTTCGCCCATAACTGCGATATCAACAGCTGAAGCATCTTCCAGGTGGAAAGCCATGAGCTTGTTTCCGGTCTCAGCGTTGTATATCGACTGAAGTCCGGCAGCCTCGATAAGAGCATTTGCATACTTCTCATCAGTCTCAAAAACAGCCTTTCCGGTATATCTCAGCCAGTGACCGTCGGGCTTGCAGGCTGCAATTTCCGTCAGAGGATCAGCCTTAAGCTGTTTGTACACATTCTTAAAATCTCCTACTCCGAAGATTATCTTTCCGTCCATTTCAATAAAAGCGCCGAGAGGTCTCAGCTTAGGCTGTGCGCCGTCTGCTGTTGCCAAAAAGAAAACTCCTGCTTCCTTTAAAAATTCACCGATCCTGCTCATAAACCTGCCTCCTGTTTCATTAAACTGCCAGAAGGAATATCCTCCTTCTGCTGCCATTTTTTTATTATTCAGACAAGATGATGAAGCTCTCATCTTATCACAATAAGGGCGAATAAAATATCCGCCCTTATAAAGTATTCTTACTTTTCAGCGATAGCTGCTACGCCGGGAAGAACCTTGCCCTCAAGATATTCCAGTGAAGCACCGCCGCCTGTGGAAATGTGGCTCATCTTGTCAGCGAAACCAAGCTGGATCGCAGCTGTAGCTGAATCGCCGCCGCCGATGATAGTTGTAGCATCAGCCTCAGCAAGTGCCTCGCATACAGCAACTGTGCCCTTCTTAAGTGTAGGATTCTCGAATACGCCCATAGGACCATTCCATACAACTGTCTTTGCAGCCTTTGCAGCCTCAGCAAAGATCTCAGCTGACTTAGGTCCGATATCAAGTCCCATCATATCCTCAGGGATCTTGTCAATATCAACATAGCTTACTTCGATCTCAGCGTCGATAGGATCAGGGAATGAAGCTGCGATAGCTGAATCTACAGGAAGAAGGATCTTCTTGCCCAGGCTCTCAGCCTTAGCCAGCATCTCCTTGCAGTAATCAAGCTTCTCATTGTCAACCAGTGACTTTCCTACTGAACCGCCCTGTGCCTTAACGAATGTATAAGCCATACCGCCGCCGATGATGAGTGTATCGCACTTTTCGAGGAGATTAGAGATAACATTGAGCTTGTCAGCGACCTTAGCACCGCCGAGTATAGCAACGAAGGGTCTCTCAGGATCTTCTACAGCGTTGCCGAGATACTGGATCTCCTTCTGCATCAGATAGCCAACTGCTGTTTCCTTTACAAACTTAGTAACACCCGCTGTTGAAGCATGAGCACGGTGAGCTGAACCAAAAGCATCCATAACGAAGATATCGCCGTCGACAAGATCAGCAAGCTCCTTTGAGAACTCCTCGCCGTTCTTTGTCTCTTCTGCGCCACGGAAACGTGTATTCTCAAGAACAACGATCTCGCCGTCTTTCATTTCAGCTACAGCCTTCTTAGCATTCT
>CAMNFW010000083.1 GCA_946537565.1 uncultured Ruminococcus sp.
GGTCTTTTTCTTTACACGCTTAGCAAGAGCTTCCTTGCAGCCCTTCTTGACTTCCATGAGTTTCTTAAGAACTTCCTCATCGTTTTCAAACTGCTTGAACTTAGAAAGTTCGGAAGCGTCCTTGATGAACTTAGTGCCGATGGTATCGGAGAGTAGCTTTGTCAGACCGGGATTGGACTGATACAGCCATCTTCTGTAAGCGATACCGTTGGTGACATTCTTGAATTTTTCGGGAGTATTCTGATACTCCTCACCGAATACAGACTGCTTGATGATCTCTGAGTGGAGCTTAGAAACGCCGTTAACGCTGTGGGAAGCGGCAACACAAAGAGTAGCCATATGGATCATATTGTCCTTGATGATAGACATACGGGTAGTTTTAGCGCTGTCATAGCCATTTTTTTCCATAAGGCCCTTGCAGTAGCGGTTGTTGATCTCAACGATGATAGAGAAGATTCTCGGAATAACACTCTTGACGAGGTTAACGTCCCATTTTTCGAGAGCCTCAGCCATAACGGTATGGTTAGTGTAAGCAAAGGTCTTTGTAACGATATCCCATGCCTTATCCCAGCTGTAGCCGCAGTCATCGAGGAGTATTCTCATAAGTTCGGGGATAGCGAGGGTCGGGTGAGTATCATTGATGTGGATAGCGACCTTTTCAGCGAGGTTTTCGAGGGTGCCGTAAACGTTCATATGGTTGTTTACGATATCGCCGACAGAAGCAGCGCAGAGGAAGTACTGCTGTCTGAGACGGAGGGACTTGCCTTCCAGGTGGTTATCGTTAGGATAGAGGATCTTTGAGATAGCATTAGCAATTGAGTTCTGAGCGAGAGCGCTGGCGTAATCGCCTTTGTTGAACATATTCATATCGAAGCTGGGAGCCTTAGCTGACCAGAGACGGAGAACAGATACACCCTCAGAGCCGTAACCGGAAACGTACATATCATAAGGAGTTGCAACAACTGTATTATAATTCACATGAGAGATATAGTGGTACTGATTGTCCCAGTATTCCTGGAGATCGCCCTCGAAGTGGATATCAATTGACAGCTCAGGCTTAGGAACGAGCCATACAGAGCCGCCGGGGAGCCAGTTATCAGGAAGCTCAGTCTGCCAGCCGTCCACCAGCTTCTGCTGGAAGATACCGTATTCATAGCAGATAGAATAGCCCATAGCGGGGAATCCGGTGGTAGCGAGAGCGTCGAGGTAGCAGGCAGCAAGTCTTCCGAGGCCGCCGTTGCCGAGACCGGCATCAGGCTCATGGTCGAAGACCTTATCGAGGTTGATGGTATACTCCTTAAGCATAGCTCTTACCTCATCAGCGATATCGAGGTTATAGAGGCTGGTTTTAAGGGAGCGTCCCATAAGGAATTCCATTGAGAGGTAATAGATCTGCTTTCCGCCGACAGAATGAGTGTGGTTAATGAAGCTCTGTCTCTTTGTGCCGAGGATCTCGACGATAATAGAAGAAAGAACCTGATAGACCTGCTTATCGGAAGCTTCCTCAGGAGTGACGCTGTAGAGCGCCTGAAGTTTTTTCGGGAAATCCTGTCTGATTTTTTCCATAAGGGGGTTGATTGTTTTATTAGCCATAAAAATTCTCCAATCTGCCGCCGAGGCAGCGATTTTAAGCAGTGAAGGAACAGAATAGAGTGTTCTTTATTTATGCGTGCCACTGCTTTTACAATTTGTATATTTACGTCAGTATTTCACAGGACAGAAAAACCGGTAAAACCGGCTGCCCTTTTACAAACTGTATACACTTAATTTTATCATGTTTTATATTTTCTTGTCAATTGTATATTTTCACAAATATTTATCAACGGAATTTACATTTTACTAAAAAATAATTTAATTTCAAGAAGAAATGCTTAAATTTATTCTATGTATTTTATGCAGAATATACTAAGATTAAAATTAGGAAAATGAAATTTGTGCATATTTACAAATATTTCAAATTTTTATAAAAATAATGATATTTTTAAAAAATAAAACTTCACAAATATTAAAAAAACGTTTGAAATCCTGCGAGTTATGTGATATAATAGCTTTAAAGACATTTTCTGACCGGACAGTATTCCGGCATAGCTCCAGTAGTGTAGAAACAAGTCATTACAAGAACGAAAGGGTTTGATGAAAAAATGAAAAAGAAGCGTTTCTCAATTCTGAAGATGGTTATTGTGGTAATATGTATCATTCTCATAATCGTCTGTGCAGCAGTGAACATCCTCTTCTCCAAGAATAAAACACCCCATATCCTGGGCAGATACATTTATGTGGTGGACGAGTCCAATCCTATGGGCAGCGATATCACTACCGGCGATGCACTTATTTCCAGGGAGGCTTCTGATGTAACTATCAGCGCCGGAGATATCGTGCTGTGCTATCCTGCTGACGACCCGGAAAACCTCGTGCTTCGCAGCATAAACGCAGTTGTAGAGGCTGAGGACGGCACCGAGAAATACTATACCCGTGATTCCAGGCACGAGGACAATACCGATTCCATAACCAAAGACCGCATAGCTGCTATATGCACTGGCTATCCTGCCAGCGCAGAGTTGGGCGCTCTAATAAGATTTGCCACAGATATGAAGGGCATAATCGCAATGCTGGTAGCTCCCTGTGTTCTTCTGGTAATATTCCTCATCGCAAAGGTAGCTTCAAAGGGCAGCGAAGATGATGACGATGAGTACGAGTTCTATGAGTACGACGATGAAGATGAAGACGAAGAAGGCGGTAAAAAAGGCAAAAAACAGCATAAGAAGCCTTCCGAGCCTCTCTATGAACCCGGAACTGAAAATGAGCATAACGATGAGCTTGAACGCAAAAAGCTCTCTATTGCTGAGAATTTCAGCCAGAAGCAGGTAAACTCTGAGTCTCCTTACCAGAAGGAAAAGGAGCGCACTATGCAGTTCAGAGCCCAGAAGGGCAATCAGCAGCAGTCTGCTGCACCTGTTCCGCAGACCGGTTCTGCTGAATCCAATTTCGCTGCAAGAAATAAACAGTCCCAGTCACAGACAGCTCCTATCGCTGATGCGCTCAGAGAAGAAATGCTCCGCAGAACCGAAGAAGCAGAACGTACAAGCACCTTCTCTATCAAGCCTTCTCCGCAGAATTCTGACCCTGTGGACAATACCGGCATTCTTTCCAAGGCTCAGCTGGAACAGATGTCAAGAGAAGATCCTGCTCCAAAGCCTCAGCCTAAGCCGGCTCCAAAGCCTCATAAAAGCAGCACTCCAGATATTTCCGATATCCTTAAGCAGACCTCAATGACCGAAAAGAAGAAGAATCCCTCGGCTATGTCTGTTGATGATCTCCTTAAGATGATCGAGGAAGAAAAGAAAAAACTCTGATATATCACATGGCGGACTTTTTAAAAGCTCCGCCTTTTTTATCAGATCCACATTGCGTGTTTTAGAAAATATATTGACAATATGCGAAAAATATGCTATAGTAATATCGGTTGAGTTTTATCTTAAATCTTCCGGCTCCTCGGTGAGTTCCGGCGGAAATATACTAAAGGAGATGCTGAAATGGCAAGAAGCAGATTTGCACTGTGCTGTGCGCTGAGACACGTTTTTTTCAATGACTACGGACTCGAAAGAACTTATATCATGAGCGATATCCTCGCCCTTCTGTCTTATTATATCGATGCGGATACTCCCGTTGAGATTATCTCTAACCAGAAAAAGCTTACCCTCTGGCTGACTAAGGCTGAAATGATCAGGAAGCTCCAGCTGGAACAGGGTGATGCTGTCCTTGACAATCTCATGAGAGAGCTGGATATGATAAACCTTATCGGTCTTACTCAGTATATCAAAGAGAAGGCTTTAGCTGCCGGCGATCTTTCCCTGGAGCATATCAAGGGTGACAATGATAAATGGTAAAATATTAATACTTAAGGCGGACTGTTTGCAGCTCCGCCTTTTCTGATACCTGCTGCCGGAAGATAAGATCATCAAAGCTCAGGCTGTGTAATAAATATTTTCTGTATATGTATTGCATTTTTACGGAAAATATGATATTATATAAGGTAAGGATTTATGCCCGTAGCTTTCGGCTTAAGGGTAAATTTATAATCGTGTGATTCTTTGCACGGGTCAGGAGATACAGTATGCCAAAAAAACAAGATATCAACAAGATAATGATAATAGGTTCAGGTCCTATCATAATAGGTCAGGCGTGTGAATTTGACTACTCCGGTACTCAGGCTTGTAAGGCTCTGAGAAATTTAGGCTATGAGATCGTTCTCGTAAACTCAAATCCAGCTACGATCATGACAGACCCTGATGTTGCTGATATTACTTATATCGAGCCGCTTAATCTCGCAAGGCTCACCCAGATAATCGAGAAGGAGCGCCCTGATGCTCTGCTGCCGAATCTGGGCGGTCAGTCCGGTCTTAACCTCTGCTCTGAGCTGGATAAAGCCGGTGTACTCAAAAAGTACGGCGTACAGGTCATCGGTGTTCAGGTCGATGCCATCGAAAGAGGCGAGGACAGAATCGAATTCAAGAACGCAATGAGCGCTCTCGGTATCGGTATGCCAAGAAGTGAGGTCGCTTATTCCGTTGACGAGGCTGTGAAGATCGCTGAAAAGCTGAAATATCCTGTGGTTCTCCGTCCGGCTTATACCATGGGCGGCGCAGGCGGCGGAATGGTATACAATGTTGACGAGCTTAAGGTTGTCTGTGAAAGAGGTCTCCAGGCTTCACTGGTAGGTCAGGTGCTGGTTGAGGAGTGTATCTTTGGCTGGGAAGAGCTGGAGCTTGAAGTCGTTCGTGATGCTAATAACAATAAGATCACCGTTTGCTTCATCGAAAATATCGACCCGATCGGCGTTCATACCGGCGATTCCTTCTGCTCAGCTCCTATGCTTACTATTCCGGAGGACGTTCAGGCTGAGCTTCAGGAGATGTCTTATCGCATAATCGAGTCCATTGAAGTTATCGGCGGCTGTAACTGTCAGTTTGCCCGTGACCCTGAGACCGGACGTATCGTTGTTATTGAAATAAATCCAAGAACTTCACGTTCCTCTGCCCTTGCTTCAAAGGCAACTGGCTTCCCGATCGCACTTGTATCCGCTATGCTTGCCTGCGGTCTTACCCTTGATGAGATCCCTTGCGGAAAGTATGGTACTCTTGATAAATATGTTCCCGACGGAGATTATGTGGTTATAAAGTTCGCACGCTGGGCATTTGAAAAATTCAAGGACGCTCAGGATAAGCTCGGCACTCAGATGAGAGCAGTCGGCGAGGTAATGAGCATCGGCAAAACCTATAAAGAAGCCTTCCAGAAGGCTATCCGCAGCCTTGAAACCGGAAGATATGGTCTCGGCTTTGCAAAGAATTTCCATGAGCAGACTAAGGAACAGCTCCTTGATCAGCTGAAATATCCCTCCAGTGAGAGACAGTTCATCATGTATGAAGCTCTCCGCAAGGGCGCAACTGTTGAAGAGCTTCATCAGCTTACAAAGATAAAGCATTACTTCATTGAGCAGATGCTTGAACTTGTACAGGAAGAGGAAAATCTCCTGACAATGAAGGGCAGTGTCCCCGAAAAGAACGTGCTTAAGCAGGCTAAGCTGGACGGCTTCTCCGACCGCTACCTCAGCTCCCTCCTTGAAGTTACAGAGGAAGAGATAAGAAATGCCCGCATCGGCTTCGGCATCAAGGAAGCCTGGGAGGGCGTTCACGTCAGCGGAACTGAAAACGCTGCCTACTATTACTCTACCTATCACCTCGATCAGGACAACAGCCCAGTTAATGAGGATAAGCCTAAGATAATGATCCTGGGCGGCGGTCCTAACAGAATTGGTCAGGGTATCGAATTTGACTACTGCTGCGTTCATGCGGCTATCGCACTTAAAAAGCTGGGATTTGAGTCTATCATCGTAAACTGCAACCCCGAAACTGTTTCTACAGACTATGACACCTCCGATAAGCTTTACTTTGAGCCTCTTACCCTTGAAGATGTTCTTAGTATTCATGAAAAGGAAAAGCCTGTGGGTGTTATCGCTCAGTTCGGCGGACAGACACCTCTTAACCTGGCAGGTGACCTTAAAAAGTATGGAGTTAATATTCTCGGCACAACTCCTGAGACCATTGACCTGGCTGAGGACAGAGATCATTTCCGTGCAATGATGGACAAGCTGGGAATACCAATGCCGGAAGCAGGAATGGCTGTAAACGTTGACGAAGCTCTCGAAATAGCTAATAAAATAGGCTATCCTGTAATGGTTCGTCCTTCATATGTACTGGGCGGAAGAGGCATGGAAGTAGTTCATGACGACGAGATGATGAGAGTATATATGGAAGCTGCCGTTGGTGTAACACCTGACAGACCTATTCTCATTGACCGCTTCCTCCACCATGCTACAGAGTGTGAGGCTGATGCGATATCAGACGGTGAAAACTGCTTTGTACCGGCTGTTATGGAGCATATCGAGCTTGCCGGCGTTCATTCCGGAGACTCAGCCTGCATACTCCCTGCAAAGAATCTGACAGAAGATCAGATCGCAACTATTAAGGAGTATACAAAGAAGATCGCTGTTGAAATGAATGTATGCGGACTTATGAATATGCAGTACGCTATCGAGGACGGAGTTGTTTATGTCCTTGAAGCAAATCCCCGTGCATCAAGAACAGTACCGCTGGTATCAAAGGTATGCGATATCAATATGGTAAGAATAGCTACCGAGATCATCACATCTTCACTTACCGGCAATCCTTCACCTGTTCCCACTTTAAAGGACAGAAAGATCAACCACTACGGCGTGAAGGAAGCTGTATTCCCCTTCAATATGTTCCAGGAAGTTGACCCTGTACTCGGACCTGAGATGCGTTCGACAGGTGAAGTTCTGGGTATTGCCAATAACTTCGGCGAGGCTTATTACAAGGCTCAGGAGGCTACAAAGAATCTTCTTCCCCAGGAGGGAACTGTCCTGCTCAGCGTTTGCGACAGAGATAAGCCGGAGCTTATCGAGATCGCTAAAGGCTTCAATGAGCTGGGCTTCAATATCCTCGCTACCGGCAAGAGCTATGAGATGATAAAGGAAGCCGGTATCCCCTGCAAGAAAATCTTCAAGATCTATGAGGGCAGACCAAATATTGCTGATGAGATCGCTAACGGCGAGATACAGCTCATCATCAATACACCTGCCGGAAAGACAAGCGTTCATGACGACAGCTATATCCGTAAATCTGCTATCAAGCACCGTGTTACCTATATCACTACAATGGCTGCGGCAAAAGCAAGCATTGAGGGTATAAGAGCTGTAAAGAAGAATCCTCAGCTTGAGGTAAAATCTCTCCAGGCTCACCACGCTGATATAGAATAAACCAAAAGTCCCGGTGCAGAAATGTACCGGGACTATGTATAAAAGGAGGTTTTTTTATGAAAAGGAAAAATATCGTATCAATTATCACGGCTTTAACGATGACTTTAGGTCTTGGAGCGCAGCTGACTTTGGAAGCTGGACCTGATCAGTTTTTCAGCGTTGAAGCATTAGCGGCAGATGATTACACCGAAATGTCAAATGGCATCCTGACTTTCTATGTGTACTCAGATCATGCAGAGGTCAAATCATGTAAGAAAAGTGCAGAGGGAGAAATAACTATCCCTGCGAAATTCAGCGGTGTGCCTGTTACAAAAATATGTAAATATGCGTTTGCAGAATGCTCTGAGCTGACTTCAGTTATTATTCCTGATTCTGTTACAATTATAAATGAGATAGCGTTTTCATACTGCACAAGTCTGAAATCGGTAACAATACCAGATTCTGTTAAATTTATTGATGACTTTGCGTTTTCATATTGCACCAGCCTTAAATCCATAACTATTCCTGCTTCTGTAAAAAATATCGGATTAGGAGTATTTATGGACAGCAGCAGCCTGATCTCGATAAATGTTGATGAAAATAATAAAGATTACACTGACCTTAACGGAGTACTATTCAGCAAGGATAAAACAAGTCTGATAGTTTATCCCAGTGGCTGTGCCGGAGATTACATTGTGCCAAATACCGTAGAAACGATCGAGAGCAGTGCATTCAGAGACTGTGAGAATCTGTCCTCAATAACCGTTCCTGTATCTGTTGCAAGCATTGGAAATGGTGCTTTTATGGGGTGCAGCGGTCTGACAGACGTATACTATTCCGGAACAGAAAGTGACTGGAACAGGATAGATATTGGCACTGATAATAAACCTTTTTTAGAGGCTAATATATTTATAGGATACAAAGGCATAGAGCCCGGAAACGGCGATATCAACAGTGACGGTAAATTCTCAGTTGCTGATGCTTTAGCTCTTGAAAGCTATCTTC
>CAMNFW010000084.1 GCA_946537565.1 uncultured Ruminococcus sp.
TATTCAGCTGTTACTGTCAATGCCTCCCTTGTTTCACTGTATGGGTCAGGAAGATCTTCCTTCAGTCCGGCTATATATACTCCGTCAAGATTTTCATCAGTGCTTTCCAGTTCAAGATACTGTCTTCCGTTTTTCTCAACTATCTCATAATTTACTGTTGGCGCTGTGTTGTCAATGGTAAAGTTCTGACTTATCTTCTGCGGATCTTCCCAGGCTCCGGGATAATTGATATAACCCGATATCTCTGCTCTGTAATCGCCCTCAGCCAGAGCTGAAAGATCACCTCCGGGGATATTGGACGAACTGCCGCAGCTGCCCCAGTACCCATAGGTGTCATACACTATATCTCCGGCTGAATTGTATATCGTCATGTTATTTATATATGCTTCACGAGTCTCGAAAAAGTCAATTGCCAAATACTCAAACAGGCTGTCTCCGTTGGGCGAGACGAACATTCTGTTGTCCCGTGTATCTTCAATTTTTTCTAATACATCTTTGATCTCATTCTTTGAATATATTTTGTCTATTAAACTATAGCCGTAGCAGTGTTCTTTGGTCTCGTTGTTGATCTTTTCAATCAGATCTTTAAAAATCGTCGTCAGCTCGGCTATGGAATAATCTGACATTATTCCTGAGCTTCCGAAATTTACGGAGCCAGCAGTGCTTTTCCAGTTTGATCTGTCAAATATCGGCACCGCTGCCCAGTTACCGTAAAAGCCAAGTATCGGTACTGATACCTTGCAGCAGTTCTGCGCTCCGCTCAGTACAAGATATCCCTCAATGAAAAATCCATTGGTGAAAATTTCACTGTTTTCACTGAGCTGCGCCGGGTCAAGCTGTACGGTTATCGTTTTCGTCAGCTTCTCCCCTGCTCCTATTGAATTAAGTCCGGAAAGATCTGCTGTGCAGTTAAGCTCTTTTATACCGGAAATAATATTATCCCCAACATAGTTTTGTGTATAGCCGTCAGTTGTAAGCCTTAGCTCTGCGTTTTCAAAGTTAACGTCTTCTTTACTGATGTTTTCCAGGTTTATCTCAAAGCTGAAACTGTCACTAAGATTATCCTTAAGCTCTACTTTGGCTTCTCCTTTTTCTCCGTACATCAGAACCTTGTCATTGATTGCCTCAGACAAATCAACAAATCCTGCTCCCTGCCGTCTCGGACTTTCATAAAGATCACCGTTAGGATAGATCTGCGCTGAATTCATGAGTATATTTCTTATCATTCTTGTTCTTTCAGCACCTGTCAGCACTATCCCATTATTCTTTAAATACTCGTCAATCAGCAATGCACAGCCTGCTGCATACGGCGATGACATTGAAGTGCCGCTCATGGTCGAAAATGTGGATTCATATCCGGCTGATACTACATTTCCGCCTACTCCCATTATATCAGGCTTAAGCTCCAGTGAAGAGCCTACACCATATGAACTGAAGGAGCTTATCCTCGGTGCAAGCATCATTTTTACCGGTTCCGCATCACTGAATGTGACTGTTATGCCTTCATTTTCCTGGAGCCATTCTCCGTCAGACTCTTTGACAAATGCCACCGGCAAAAAATCTGCTCCATATTTATAGTACATATCCGAATCTGATCTGTCAAAGGCTATCACTCCTGCTGCGCCCTGAGCCTCGGCTGTTGCACAGGAACCCGCTATAGTGTCTTCATCTGCTTCAATAACTAATATTTTTCCTTTGAGATCTTTTTTGCATAATTCTTCATACTCGCCTTTGCCGCCATTGACGATCTCATATGCTCCTTCTGTCATGGTATATCTGTACATATAATAACCGTCATCAGTGTAAAGTATATCCGTGCCGCCTGCATTCATGGTATATACATCTGCATTTCGGTTGTCCGCTGATGCAACTGATAATACTGATGAGTATGTTGAAGGTTCATTCACTGTGCCTGTGTCAACATTGATCGTATAATTACAGTCATTGACCGAACTGAGAGTGTTAGAGCTGTTTCCAGCAGATGCACATACTATTATTCCTGCATTGTCTATTGCTGATATCAGACTTCCGTAGACAATATCTTCCAGATCTTCACGGTTACTGCCCAGACTCATGTTTATTACGTCTACCTTAAGCTTTGCAGCATCTTCCAAAGCCGCTGCTATCGTATCATCGTAAAGAATACTGGTCGTTTCTCCAATTTCATTTACCTCAGAACTGAACACCTTCATCATGACTATCTGCGAAATCGGTGCAAGTCCTGAAATATAAATGTCATCATACATATATGCTCCTTCACCTGCGGCAATTCCTGCTACATGAGTGCCGTGATATATGTTGATATCTGAGGTATCATACGGTGTATCATCAGTATAGTCCAGCACAAACGGAAGCTTAGAGCTGACATATACCTTGTCAGGATCTACGTCCATTGAGAACTCTCCTGCATTCGCCAGCGCTGTTATCTGCTCCTTTTTTATCCTTGTCTCTACATTGTCAATAGGCTGGAACATCTGACCGCTTATATCCATTTCTGTGTCAAGGATCGCTATTACTTCATTCTCTCCGTAACAGCCTGCTATCGACTGAAACATCGGATATCCCGTCATTTCTACAGCATTGTTCATCTGTGGTTCCGGCTGCTCATAGCTGCAGTTTAAATTTACGCTTTCTACATAAGGACAAGCTGTTACTTCCGGTATTATACTCGCCGGTATCTGACAGGAGAATCCGTTCAGAAGAAGCTCATACCTGTATCCTATCTCCAGCTCCGGATACAGCCCCCTTATATAATCCTCTGCCAGCTGACTGTTGCTCCTCAGCTCAGATGCCATATTTTCAGCTTCTTCGGTGTCAATATAATCAACTCCCATTTCAGCTGCTCCAGTTCCTGCCAGCACTGCATCACCTTTAAGCGTCACAATTACTGACATGAGCCTGTCTTCAATTACCGTATCTTCAGCCTCAGATACAGTGCTTATAATTATTCCGGGCATTGATGATATTGTTATCGCTCCGGCTGAAAATGCACTCAGCAGTTTTTTAAATAACCTGTTCTTCTTCATACAATTCTCCTTCCGCTTAGTTCAGCTTCACTAAGCTTTTTATAGGTGAATATATTATATCACATATTTATCATATTTTCAATAATAATTATAAAAGATTCACAAAAACTTTCAAATTTTTCTTCAACTATTTATGACCGTGATAATAGGGCGGCTTGTAATAATTACGAATTAAATTCGTTTTTTCTTATCAGGCACAAATATAATGCCCCGAAGTTCTTTGAAACACTTCGAGGCATTATTTTTATATGAGTGTCTAACTTGTCAGGCAGGATCATTAGTTTTATTTTTTTAACTGCAATAGCTGATTATCAATCCTGTAAGAAATGCCGACAATGACGCTGACAATGCAACTACTATCAGCGGAAGTTCAAAAAATGCAAGTACAAGGGCGGTGATCGTTCCGACTGCTGCCGTTATTGTGTTTCCGGTGCTGTCCAATATCGCCGGTATGGTCATTGCACTCAATACTGCATATGGTATGTATTTCAGGAAGCTTCTGATATACCTTGATTTTATCTTTTTCTTGAAAAAAGTAAAGGGTATCATTCTTATCAGGTATGTAACCGCTGCCATTACTATTATGTATATCGCTGTCTTCATTCCGCTGTCTCCTCCTCCTCATCATCGTCGGCTGGAAATAATACCGCTCCTGCCAGCGCTGCCGCTACTGCACAGATTATTACTGTGAATCCGCCGGATATAGACGTTAGCAGCTTTAACAGCACACTTATCATCGCTGATAACAGCACCACCACTAACACACTCTTCTGCTTCTTCGCCGGCGGTACGATTATCGCTATGAACATTCCGTAAAGAACTATTCCCATTGCTGATGATACAGATGCCGGAAGTATCTCTCCTGCTGCTGCACCAAGTGTCGTTCCCGTTACCCAGCCTATTGCTGATACAAGTATTACTCCATACATATACGCCGGTGTAAGAAGTCCAGGCTGTGCAGAACATACTGCAAATATTTCATCTGTGATGCCGTAAGATGCCAGCAGTCTGTGCGGTGTTGTGAATTTCGGGTCAAGCTTCTGTGTCAGCGAAAGTGCCATGAGTGAATACCTTATATTTATCGTTAGCTGTACAAGTATCATCTCTATTATCGTTCCGGCTGCTTTTATTATTTCTACTCCTGCTGCCTGTCCTGCCGATGTCAGGTTTGATGCGGATATCATTGCCGCTGCAAATATGGACAGCTTCGCTCCTACTGCCATTATCCCGAATCCAAAGGATACCGACAAATAGCCAAGTGCTATGGGTATTCCATGCGCCATGCCCCGTGTAAAATCTGATCTCAATCCATTACTTCCCTTCAACTGATAGTGTGCTTATCATTATAGCACATCCGGAATAATAAATCAATACAAGATTGATTTTTTTCTGACAATTTTTTTCACTTGTATTCATCTCATGAACTTTCCTCGCCTGAATTATACCTTTGCCCGTAAGATAAATCTTATGTCAGCTCTTTGTAATTCTGCTTAATATAAAAAAATGTACCCGTTTCTTTATGAAAAGAGTACATCAGAAAAGTTTATTTTTTTATCATATTGTCTATATGCTCACAACTGTGTACCAGCATATTCCACGTTCCGCTGTCTACATTTCCGCTCTGAGGTATTCCGCACCACTGCTGAAAACGCCTCACTGCTGCTTCTGTAGCATCGTTGTATTCGCCGCATACTGTTATTTTCGGCGCATTGTCATAGCTGCTGCTGATATCGTCAAGCATCGCCTGTATTATATATATGAGCTGACCGGAATCTCCCTTCGCTGCTGTATATCCGGATGAAGGAAATACTGCGTATGGGTCCGGCTTCGCCCTAAGATATCCCCTGTATACGCTGACTATCTTATTCCAGGTGGCTGGGTCGGTATTCCCGGTATCCGGCAAGCCATATTCCCGCTGAAAAGCTTTCACCGCTATAACAGTCTCATTGCCGTAATTCCCGTCAGGTATTATCAGCGGTATCTTGTCGTTCATCAGTGCTATCGCATGAAGATAGGTCTGAAGCTCATAGATATGCTGTCTTCTCTGTGCTGATGTATATGCCATTATCTTCTCCTTTCTCCCTCAGCCCGTTATAGTATATCCAGGATTCTGATACGGCCGCTTATCAAATCCATATTTCAGGTCGGAATATACCCCTGCTATCCTGTCCCATGTTACTGCTCCTACTATACCCGTGGGATTTATCCCGAACTGCCGCTGAAATTCTGTGACAGACTGACGGGTAAGCGGTCCGAAGTAGCCTGTATTATTTACCGGCGGTATATTCTGGTAGGTCTGGTGTATTAGCGTCAGATATTCCTGGATTATCCTTACTGAACTGCCGGAATCTCCTTCACGCAGCACTGTTCCGGGATATAGCGCTACTGCTGTATATTCCGGCTTTACAGCTTCTGCTATTCCCTGATATGCACGGTACAGATCATTTCTCGTCGCTCTGTCAACCTCTCCTGTCTGCGGCAGTCCAAATACCCTCTGGAAGGATTTTACCGACTTCTCTGTCTGTTCACCAAAATATCCAGTAACATCTACCGGCTGGACTGCTTCATAATATGCTCCGATCACTGCAAGATAATATTGCAGCATACTTACTTCATCACTCTGCATTCCTATCTTAAGATCTTCTGTGAATGTCGGCGATACCTCCTCTAATCTTACACCTTCAGAATTAAGCTCTGCGATCCTCTTTACACTGGTATATATATACGTTATCCTGTACCATGTAGACTGATCTACTATCCCATTCTCTGCAAGTCCAAATACCCTTTGAAATTCCCTTACCGCAGCTTCTGTGGCAGCATCAAAAATACCGTCAGCTGCCGGTATTTTCGGTATTGCCGGATAATTTGCCGATATCCTGTTCAGATATATTTGCAGCGACCGTACATCGTTTCCGGCTGAACCAAATTTCAGCTCTATTCCCGGATATGACGGCATCACTGACTTTACCGGCGCATTCTTCACTATGTTTATATCCTTTCCGTAATAGTATTGTAAGATCTCATATGGCGTAAGTCCACGGTTTGCAAGTTCAACGGTCCCCCATTGCGACAAGCCGTCACAGGTCGATGTCGTTCCGTTGCAAAAAGCGGTGAACAATGGCTCTACGCTGCCCTGACGCTGAACATAATCATTGAACAGCTCGTCAACAAGATAACTTATATTCTGAAAGTATTCCCTGCCGTTTATGAATTTCTGATCGTACTGCGTCGTTGCTGTAATGTCAAAATCATATCCCCTCGATCTGTACCATTCAGTGTATATCCTGTTCAGTGCAAATGAGGTTATCGCATAGATATTTGCTCTCAGCGCACTTTCCGGCCATGTGGGATATATCTCGCTGGACGCAACATTTTTTATATACGACGGAAAATCTACTGTCACATTCGGTGCATTGGAATCAGGCGTTCCAAGATGAACAGTTATGGTTTCCGGTATATAAGGTGTTCCTGTAAGCATTCATTTATCCCCTTTCATTTGCCCTTCCGGTCTTAAAATCCGGCTCCTGATTGAAATAGGTCATTGTCTCTGCATTGCTGCTCATCAGCGCCGGAACCGGTATCATGCTGAAATTCTGGATTGATGTTATCCCGGCAAACACCGGCACGTCTACACTTCTGGCATTAAAATAATTCTCTGCTGTCACCGATACATCATAAAGATTATACGGTCTTTCTTCAGCTCCCGGCGACTGGCTTCCGCTTATGTCCTGCGCCGGTACACCGATCTTTTCGGTCGTACCGCTCTGATCTGTCCTTCCGCTGGCTATTATAAGCCTGCTGCCGCCTACTATGGCTGTTACCATTACTGTTGCTCCTTCTATCGGCGTTGATTCGTCTCCAGTTCTGACGTTAACTTGTATATAGCCAACCGAGCTGCCCAGACTTTCCTCGTTGGCATACTCCGGCGGTAAAGTGTTTTCCGTCTGCGGTCTCTCCATATTCTCCAATTCAGACAGATCAGGTTCTGGGTAACGGTTGTTGAATTCATCTTCAATATCTTCTGTCTCCTCCCTGTTTTCCTCCGGGAATGGAGCATAGGCTGTATCATCTGGTGATTCCTCGTCAACATTGAAGATATCCTCGTCATTCAGCTCTGGTTCATTTTCATTTATATCCTCATCACTGTTTTCAGCTGGAGCTTCCCGTTCTTCACGGTTTTCCTGAACTCTCCGTCCGTAAAGCTTCATCATCTCCTGTTTATACTTCTCAGCATCACTCTTGTGCATATCAGTTCCTCCATTCACGTTTAATTGACCGTTAATATATATATTCACAGTGAAGGAGAAATATGACAAAAGGCTGCTTCTTTTCAGAAACAGCCTGTATGATCTTATTCTGTTAAGTCTGCGGATCTCAACTCCGCCTGCATAATTACTAATATCCGAAGTATCGTTAAAATGCTTGTATGTGATACTGACTCAATGCCTTATAAGCTTTATTTTACTGCTGTAAACGCACCGAATCCAAGCAGTGTCAGAGCTGTTATGATAACCGCTGCCAGCACTACTCCGCAGGTAACTGCTATTATGCTCTTCTTGAAGTCAAGATCAAGCATACTTGCTGCCAATGTGCCTGTCCATGCACCAGTTCCCGGAAGTGGTATTCCAACAAAAAGCAGCAATGCCCAGAACATTCCCTTTCCGGCTTTAGCTTTAAGCTTCTCGCCGCCGCTGTGTCCCTTTTCAAGACACCATGTAAAGAATTTGCCGATATATTTCTTGTCTGCTCCCCATTCCAGTATCTTTCTCGCAAAGAAAAATATGAATGGTACGGGTATAATATTTCCTACCATGCAGATAAGCACTGCTAACCGCCAGTCTACTCCCATTCCTACTCCGAACGGTATTCCTCCTCTCAGCTCGACTATGGGTACCATTGATATCAATAAAGTTACTATATATTTCCACATTTTCTTAAGTCTCACTTTCGTAAAATTTATACATTTACATTATTGCATAAATCTTATATTAAGTCAAGCCTTTTTCGGAAATATGGCATTTATCCCTATATATGCAAGAATTTCGGCAAATTTTTGGTTATTTTCTGCCCTCAGCACATATCCAGGTGGTTCCTTCACAGGTATGTATCTCTGCATACTCAAAACCGGCATTTCTCAGAAGCTCCTTAAATTCGCTCCTCGTCGGATTGAATAGTTCATACTTCTCAATGCTCTTTATGCTCTCGTCGCTAAGCTCTGCATCACCGTATACATCTGCTGCGATCAGCAGTTTACCGCCCTTTTTCAGC
>CAMNFW010000085.1 GCA_946537565.1 uncultured Ruminococcus sp.
TATCCGTTCATTCTTCCGGGGCCTCTGAAATAAAGCTCGCCCTCCCGTTCAGGCTCTGTTATCTCTTCTCCCGTAGAAACGTCGATGATCTTCGCCTCCGAACCGGGAATGACCTTGCCGACCGTGTTCATCTTCACCTCAAGGGGATCATCATACTCACTGACGATCATAGCAGATGTAAACTCAGTCATTCCGTAGCCGTTGACAAGCCCGATAATACCCAGTTCACATACAAGAGTTTTTATATCCTCCGGAGTAATAGCAGAACCGCCTACTGCACCTTTTTTAAGCGAAGATATATCAAGGCAGTGCTTTTTTGCATATTCATAAATCTGCATGAACATTGCCGGAACAGCAACAGTCATAGTTATCCTGTTTGCAGAGATAGACTTTGAAGCACGACCCGGTGTGAACTCACTCAGAGGATACACTGCTGCTCCAGCAAACATTGGTGCAAGCATACAGTTTATAAGTCCCAGACTATGATTCAACGGTGAAACGACGATCAGTCTGTCGCTGCTGTTCATTCCGGTATTGCGTGTACATTCAGCGGAAACATACAGCATACTTCTGTGCGAGAGCATAACGCCCTTAGGTTTGCCTGCCGAACCGGACGTATACTGAATAAGACAAGTATCGTCCGCACTTCCGGCGAAGTCCTCCGCATTAACAGCTGTTGAAGCGCCGTTCATGAAGCTCTCCCAGCTGACGCAGTGCTTTCCGGGTTTATCGCTGCATTCAATGATAAGCCGCAGACTATCCGGCATTTTGATACCTGATATATCGACCAGCTCCGAGATGAGCATGACCTGAGCTTTTGTTTCATCAAGAGCCAGCAGCAGACTGTCGGGACTTGACTTATATGAGTAATTCACGACAATACCTCCGCACAGCTGTACTGCCCAGAAAAATACATACCACTCTGCCCTTGTTTCCATACAGATAACGGCTCTTGCACCCTTTTCAAATCCAGCTGCACGCAATTTGCCGGCAGTGTCCTCAGCCTGCTTAAGAAGCTGACCGTATGATATTTCCAGACCGTTCTGTCCGTCAAATCTGAAAAGCATTTTTTCACCGAATTTATCCGCACAGATATGCAGAAGCTCCGGCAGAATCATGTCCGGATACAAGGCAGCAGAGCTGTTTCTGACATCAAGTCCGAAAAGTCCCCTGAAAACATCTTCCTCATTTCCGTCGCACAGCACAAAGGTACACATATTTGACTTATCATCGAGTCCGCTTAAGCTGCGTGAGATAAAAGCGTGTATGCTGCTGCCTGAGCTTCCCTCTGTACTCCGGTCGATATCAGTCACAGAGATGTAAAGCGTTTCATCTCCGCCGTTCAGCTTATAGATATACATTGAAAAGCAGTCCTGTGAATGATACCTTGACTGATGAGCAAAATATGAGAACAGCACGGTGCCGCCGTTTCCGGTGACCATAAATTTTCCGTCTTTCTGAATAATTCTCAGCTCACGTTTTCCTGCAAACTCCGGAACACCCTCATATTCAGTGCTGCTGGTTTTAATCATCACTTTACCTGAATTGATCTTCATTTCCAGCACATCTGTTGTGCCTGTAAACTTTGACGGGACAGCACGCTTCAACATTTTCACTGAAACACCCTTAGCCGCTGCTATCTCCCCAAGAAGCTCCTCTTTTGTTTCGATGACACCTTTGAGGCTCATCCAGCAGCCATTCCAGTCAGCCATTCCGTCCTTATAGTTTCTGCTTGTGACAAATCCCATTACTTCTGCAATCCCTCCACAAGCTCAGATATTCCAGCAGCGCTTCTCATTTTCTGAGCGCTCTCCCTGACGGGAATAGTGATACCGAATCTGTTTTCTATCTCATCGAGTATCTGCATACGCTGCAAAGAATTAACAGCCAGCTCCGTAACGAAATCATCGCATTCCGCAATGGTCTCAGGCGGAGCGCCTATGATATCTGCAATTATCTGCACGATCTCATTCTTCATACACTTTTCTCCTTATCATCTCACGCAGACAGTTCACCAGCAAGGTTTTATTTTCAGGCTTGTCACGCCAGTAGAAATGGCCGCCTGCCGCAGCTGTCATTGTGCAGTATTTTTCATCGTAATAATCCAGCCATTCATTTGAACCGCAAAGAGGGTCATCTTCACTGGCATAGATGATCCTTGCCGGAATACACAGTCTGATGCGCTCTCTGCCGCTTTTATAGCTCTGACAGTAATTATCGACAATACCGATCTTATCAGCGATCAGCGGTTCAAAAAGTTCAACGAGCTTATCCGGCAGCTCATCGTTGTATCCGAAGTGGGAAAGATAAGTGCCTTCGCCCTTATCCGGCATAGTATAAAGATGATACGGCTGACAGCAGGAAGCGATTATCCCTGCTGTATTCTCTGGTAATTCAGCTGCGATCTCATGCACCAGATAGCCGCCGAAGCTGTGACCGAAAAGCACCATTTTCTCATTTATGCCAATTTCTGAACGGATAAGCTCTGCGGAGTGTCTGGTATACTCCTCAAACGTTCCGTAACCCGGCTTTGAGATAGCGCAGACATCGCCTGGCAGCTCAACTGGGATCAGTTCAGCTTCACTTTCAAGCTCAGCAAAAAGTCTCTTGTAATCCCAGACATTGCCTCCGGCGTGTGCAAACAGAAATACCTTCATGATTCCTCCCTCATAATACGGCTGAGAGTTTTTGCAGTGCCGCTGGCAGTATGATCTTCATAGAGATCCCGAATTTCATAGCTTTCCGTAAATTCACTTCTCAGCCTGTACAGTATTTTAATAGCCATTACCGAATCTCCGCCGGCTTCAAAGAAGTCCTCATCAGCACCGATCTCAAATCCCATTACATCGCTGAATATTTCAACGACCTGCCTGGTGAGAGCTGATTCAGCAGGCTCATGCTCCCGGTTTTCACGGCTTCTGACCTGAGGGATATTTGTCTCAGTATTTTCCCTGCCCCGAAGTTCAATGACACCGTCACTGCGGACTGCACCGAGATAGCCAGTGCTTATCAGGTCATCGCCTTCACCATATACACAAAGCTCACCTTCAACTCCAACAGGAAGTATTTCAAACTCGTCATCAACAACACAGAATCTGCCTCCCTCATATTTGCGGGATACATCATCTGCCTCATCGCCGGCAATTACAGTTCCGGAACCGGAGAGTATTCTTCTGTCACGCTCCGGCAGCTCCAGCACCAGAGGCTTGTCCCAGAAAAGATCGTCCTCAGCAGCAGCATACAGTATTTTCTCCTGCATTTTTATCATATCAGTTATCATGTCCTGCTCAAAAAGTCCCTGAACACTGCACCAGTTGAAATCGACCATATCTCCATGCCGGGCAACATTTATATCTATCCAGACAAACGAAGTATGATTTTCCTGATAGATGATATTGAAAAGATCCCGTTCGACTTTGAGATAATTTTCATTATAGTTAGGTCTTTCCGGCATCATTCCGAAGACGATAGGCACAAGAACCTCATTTGAGTGATCGCCGGTCCTGCGGTTTATCTCACGGATTATCTCCATGCCAGTGAAGCTGTTATGTTCTTTAAGAGCGAGTATCTCCTCCTGTGTCCTGCGAAGGTTTTCGGCAAAGCTCAAACGGCTGCCGATGTCTGAAGTATACAGCAAAAATGAGGAATAAACACCCATTACCTTGTCAACATCCTTACCGAGAGCGGGTCTGTTGAACTCCGGGATATTGAGCATAAATCTCTTATGCCGGTTCCATTTTCCTATAACAGCGGCAAAGGAAGTAAGCAGCACCGAGAATATCGACACACCTCTTGCGGCAGCTTTTTCCTTAAGTATATTGAAACAGTCAACAGTTATACCGCATTTATTCTGCGTGCCCTGATTGCCTCCAAGCTCATTTATGTTACCATTGACCGGAAGCGTTGCCGCACCCGGAAGGTCATCTATACGCTCAAGCCACCATTTTTTGTCGTTCTTATACTTTTCAGTTTTCTTCTGTCTGTCGAGGAAGGATACATAGTCCTTGAACGTAAAATCAGGCTTGTCGGGATACAGGTATTTTCCGGTCTCATACAGACTTCCAAGCTCTCCGATAAACAGTTCAACACTCCAGCCGTCGAGGATAAGTCCGTCAATGTAAAGGCTTATGACAGCATCATTCCCGTTGACTTTCGCAGCCTCCATTTTAAGCAGAGGCGGCTTAGTCATATCAGGGTATTCGCTCATCATACGTTGTCTCACACTGCTGAAATAACTGTTTTTTTCCTGTTCATTCAAACTGCTGATATCAGTGAACGGAATAATGAACTCAGGCATATCCTCAACGAACTGAACAGTGAAATCCTCATTGAAACGGCAGCGGAAGATCTCATGCCGTCTGATGATCATGTTCATAGCTTTTTCGAGCCTGGAATTATCGTAATGTCTGCACATAAGCTCAGCATAACCGCCGGTCGGTATACCTCTTATTCCTGTAACGCTTCGCACTCTGCCGAGGTAATAAGACTGCTGCTGCTCTGTCATTCTGAACGGAGCATAAATATCCTCATCACGCACCATTTCGATCTCAGGAGCGGTATCGTCAGATATTCCGTCAACCTCAGCAGCAAGACCTATTACTGACGGGAATTTGTAAAGCTGTGAAAGACTGGTTTTAATACCCTGTTTTTCAAGCTCAGCAACAATAGTAATTGCTTTGAGCGAATCAGCACCGGCTTTGAAAATATTAGTATCGGCACTTATTTTTTCCTCCGCAAGCACCTGTGCAAAACAGCCGGCAATGATCTGCTGTATTTGTCCAACAGGAGCGATATAGCTTTTTTCACTAACCTGCGAGGCATGACACGGAACAGGCAGAGCCTTACGGTCGATCTTCCCGTTAGAAGAAAGCGGGATATCGTTCATGGTAAAGATACGCTCCGGGATCATATAGCTTGTAAGTGAGCTGCTTATATTTTTAATTATATTTTTGCTGTTGAGAAGCGCCCTGTTTTTTGCGCTGTTCATCACAAGGATATGCTGATCAAACTTTTCCTGGGGTGAATCCTTTTCCGGGAAAGAAACAAACCCGGAAAATCCGGCTGCACCGGAAAAATGCTCCCACTGACTTACTGAAAGCAGTATCTCGTTAGTTTTGATGCGCTCGTCCATATATCCTGAAAATCCGTCGATAAGACCAATTGTGACCTTATAGAAAAGCTGATTTTTCGTTCCTTCAAGAAGAACAAGCGCACCGTCATTGGTCAGCAAAGTTCTCAGATAACCCAGACTGCGAACAAGATAAGCCGAATCATGCACTGAATTAGCACCGAAGATAATATCGAAGCTTTCCGGCTCATATCCCTGCATCTGCGGATGGATATCAAGATTATAAGTTCCGAAATCCACGTTGTCATACCGGCTGAATTTTTCCTTAGCCCTGTGGGTGAAATAGTCAGAAAGATCGGTGTACCGATACTCAGTCCTGCCCGGAAATTTCTCTGAAAGGCATTTCAGCACAGCCGCAGTGGTACCGCCAATGCCGGCGCCCACCTCAAGGATGCGGACCTTATCCCTGCCTTTTTTCAGCATATCATCTGCAATATCTGCAATTGCAGCCGCAGCCATTTCATTGAGCCAGCTTGCAGCCGGATTGCAGGTATACATACTCTCTGCCCTGTCCCAGCTGCCGCCGGGAAACATTATATTCAGCGGATTTTCGGCACCGCTCAGCAGAGCCTCCATATTTTCCCCGGCAGTTCTGAGGAAAGCAGCATATCCGCTGAGTGAGCTGTATCCCGGCATTTTTTCAACTGCATCAAACAGCTCCGCAAGGCTTATCCTGCCGGTATTTCTCAGTGAAACCGCACTGCTGCCGTCAAAGAGAACATATCCTTTATCAGCAAGAACGCTCAGCCACTGCTGCATCAGTTTGGAATATTTCTCCTGAATAAAACCATTTTCGCAAAGTCCGGAAACGCTTACTTTTCTGCCCGGCTCATCAAACAGTCCGGTGCTGCACATGGTGTTGACCATGATACCGACCGCTATTTCATCAAAGACCTTATTTATACCGGAAAATTCCTCCGGAGTCACCTCATACTCAAAGCATTCGCCGCACCTGTGCATTGCTTTGAGGACACCGCCTGAATGATTCTCCGGCACTCCCG
The DNA here is from genome assembly GCA_946537565.1 of uncultured Ruminococcus sp. Classification (GTDB taxonomy): domain Bacteria; phylum Bacillota; class Clostridia; order Oscillospirales; family Ruminococcaceae; genus Ruminococcus. Next base: position 6,130 of record CAMNFW010000085.1, read on the forward strand.
GCATATCCTGCGGAACCACATAGGCATAAAGATGCTGAGTGCCGTTTTCAGCATTGACAACATTTGCAACCGAACGTCCAACGCCCTCAGTGCTGTCGAGAACGCTTTCGATCTCGCCCAGCTCTATTCTGTAGCCGTGAAGCTTGACCTGAAGATCACGCCGTCCGAGGAACTCAATATAGCCCTTGTCAGTAAATACACCGTAATCTCCTGTGCGATAGATCCAGCCAAGCTCCGGGTGCATAAAGAACTGTGCATCAGTCCTTATTTTATCTCCTGCATAGCCGTTTGCAACACCTCTGCCGCCTATACAGATCTCACCGGGAACATTGACCGGGCTGATGCTGTCATCGCTTCCGAGGATCCACATCTGCTGACCTCTGAGAGGATAGCCGTAGGGAATACTTTTCCACTCCGGGTCAACGGTATCGAAAGGAAAGTATATCGACCAGATCGAGCCTTCCGTAGCACCGCCGAGGCTGTAAACGTCCGCTTCCGGCATTTTCTCTCTGATGCTGTCACGAAGATTAAGGGGTATCCAGTCTCCGCTCAGCATAATTTTCCTCAGCTTAGCCGGTTTTGTGACAGCCGTACAAAAAAGCTCCATGATCGCCGGAACGGTATTCCATATAGTCGCACCGTACTCTGTTACGGTATCAGCCATTTCCTGCATATCCTTTACCAGAAGCAGTGTACAGCCGCCGGTCAGCGCACCGAAAATATCATACACCGACAAATCAAAGCAGAACGAAGAGATTCCGGCAATGATATCATCTCCGGTCACACCGAGCATATCGTTTACATCGAGCAGTGTATTGCACACAGCCTTCTGAGATATCATAACGCCCTTAGGTCTGCCGGTGCTTCCAGAGGTGAAGATTATGTACGCCTCATCGTCCGGACAGCCCTTAGCGTCATACTTTTCGTCACACCGTGGTATGACAGCATCATCATCAAGACAAATTCCGCAGCCTGAGGTCTCCATAGCATACCTGCATCTTTCTTCAGGAAAAGCCGGATCAAGAGGAATATAGCTTCCTCCGGTTTTAAGTATTCCAAGGAAACGGGCAACGGTTTCAAATGATCTCTGACCTCTGACAGCTATACGCTTTCCAGCAAGGTTATTATTTTCCATAAATACTGCCACATCATCAGAGCGCCTGTCAAGCTGTGCGTATGTAAAACGCTCACCATTACAAATGACAGCTGTCCGATCGGGATGAGCCGCTGCCTGCCGGGCAAAGAGCTGCTGTATGGTAACGTTTTCGGTCTCCCAATCGGTCTGATTATATTCACGCTGTAATTTTGCAGGATAATCCGCAAAGCCGTTTTCCGCATATTCCAGCATAAATTCGTGCATCTGCGCTACAGCAGCTCCATCATTCACACCGAGAGGATAATCAAACCGGATATAGAGCTTTTCTGAGTCCTCATAGACCTGACAGTCAAGGCGCACCTGAGGGGTCTGACTTATCTGATAGACCGTCCTGCCGAGGATATTTTCTTTCAGCTTTGAACCGTTCTCATCAATTGAGGAAGTAAAAGCATAGGGGCACGGAGCGCCGTTTTCAATGCCGTGAAGTTCGCTGACACGTCTTAACAGACGTATTCCGCCGCCGGCATAATGGCTCATGCAGCGGCTGAGGTCTTTCTGGACCTGTTTGCAGACTGTGTAGATATCCTTACCGCCTGAAAAATCGGCAACAGCAATGACAAGCTCAGTGAAATCGCCGATAACACCGCTGAACGCTCTGCCGCCAATAGTCCTCAGCGCACTGGTAACGTTCACAGCAGCTCTCTGCTCACCGCTCCATTTAGCAAGAGTTTTTGCATAGCAAACCATGAGATAAACAGTGGGGATTATGTGCCTGCGAGCCAGCTCGTCCTTGATACTCTGCCATTTTTCGCCGTTTATGCAGCCCTCTGTATAGGTAAAGGGCATATTGGAAAACTTCGGACTGCGGCACTCAGGTATACCAGCACTGACCGGGAAATTCTCTGCAAACTCTGTAAAGAATTCCTCATCAGCCTGTGCATTTTTCAGCTTCATTTCTTCACGCAGATTTACATATGTGAAGAAATCATTTTTTAATTCCGG
>CAMNFW010000086.1 GCA_946537565.1 uncultured Ruminococcus sp.
CCTTTGGCGGAGTCCAGAGGCAGAGCCTTTGGCAGGGTCTGGGACAGCGTCCCAGGGGCGCAAATAAGCTGGCAAAACTCAAATAAAGAAAGGAACCTTTTCATGAACGAACCAGAATTCCGAGACCGACCACAGAGGATAAAAGCTGATCCGGATAAGGGACTCAGCTCTGCACAGGTCTCACAAAGACGAAGTGAAGGACTTGACAATAAACCACCAAAGCCGCCCTCGAAATCAGTGAAAGAAATCGTAGCAACCAACGTTTTCACTTATTTCAACTTCATTTTTCTCATTCTTTCGATCCTCATAATATATGCTGGAACTTACCGAGACCTGACGTTTATGCCGATCATAATCGCCAATACTCTGATCGGTATTATCCAGGAGATGCGCTCAAAAAAAGTCCTGGACAAGCTTTCAATGCTGAACGCTCCCACCGCCCGTGTTATTCGTGACGGAAAACTGCAAAGCGTGCCGTCAAGAGAGCTGGTGCTTGATGACATAGTAGTGTTCAGTGCAGGTGACCAGATAAGCGCAGATGCAGTTGTTATTGACGGAAACGTTTCAGCCAACGAATCACTGCTGACCGGTGAATCTGACGAAATATCCAAAGAATCCGGCGACGAACTCATGTCCGGAAGCTTTATAGTTTCAGGAGAGTGCAGAGCAAGGCTGGAAAAAGTCGGCTCGGAATCATACATCTCACAGCTGACATTGCAGGCAAAGAAACTTAAAACTGGTGAGCAGTCCCAGATGATACGCTCACTGAACTTCATTGTCAAGATAGTGGGAATAATAATTATACCTATTGGCATACTTCTATTCTACCAGCAGTACTTTGTCGAAGGCTCCGGTGTTAAAACCAGTATCCAGTCAATGGTTGCAGCGGTCATAGGTATGATACCGGAAGGTCTATTTCTTCTGGCAAGCACCACTCTTGCAATCAGTGCAATGAAACTCGCTAAGCAAAAAGTTCTTGTTCATGAGATGAAATGTATCGAGACCCTTGCCCGTGTCGACACACTTTGCGTGGACAAGACCGGCACGATCACTGAAAATACTATGACTGTGTCCAATTTCATTCCTGTCACTGAGGAGCTTACCCGTGAGGAGATACACACGATAATCAGCGATTTTGTATCAGCTCAGGCAGCGGATAATGCCACTATGGCAGCGATGAAAAACCACTTCATGAGCCCTTCCGGCTACCCAGTAATGTCCTACACCGGCTTCTCCTCCGAGTTTAAATATTCCAGTGCAGTGCTGCACAACGGCGCATTTGTACTGGGCGCACCAGAATTTATTCTCAAAGACCAGATCGGTCCATATCAGGAGCTAATTGACCACCACAGCCGCAAGGGCTGCCGTGTTCTCGTTTTCGGAAAACACAGCGAAGTCCCCGATGGAAAAGCTCTCACCGGCAAAACCGATGCGATCTGTTTTGTGCTGCTGAACAACCCGATCAGAGAAAACGCTCCGGCTACATTCCGGTTTTTTGCGGAACAGGGTGTTGAAATAAAAGTTATTTCCGGCGATAATCCGGTAACAGTATCGGAGGTAGCCCGTCAGGCTGGTATTGCAAATGCTAAAAATTACATTGACGCTTCTACTCTCACCACCGATGAATCCATTGAAAAAGCCGTTGTCAGCTACACGGTTTTCGGCAGAGTAACTCCTGAGCAGAAGCGAAAATTTGTCGGCGCTCTGAAAAAAGCAGGCAGAACGGTAGCTATGACAGGAGACGGAGTAAACGACGTACTTGCGCTGAAAGACGCTGACTGTTCAGTAGCGATGGCATCGGGAAGCGAGGCGGCAGCTCAGGCATCACAGCTGGTGCTGCTGGAATCGGACTTCTCCAAAATGCCGGAAGTTGTAATGGAAGGCAGAAAGGTGGTCAACAACCTGGAGCGATCGGGCAGTCTGTTTCTTGTTAAAAATATTTTCTCACTGCTGATGTCGCTGCTATCGCTGTTTCTCGCCTTCACCTATCCGCTGAAGCCGGCGAATATCTCGCTGATAAGTATGTTCACCATAGGAATTCCGGCATTTTTGCTGTCTCAGGTGCCGAACAAAGACCTTATCAAGGGCAAATTCCTGACCAACGTTCTGCTTAAGGCACTGCCGGCAGGTCTAACGGACACGGTAGTAGTAGCGGCAATGGTAGTTTTCGGAAACATATTTAACTGTTTACAGTCTGAGATAACCACCGCCTCAACGATCCTCATGAGCATAGTCGGGCTGATGATCCTCTACCGTATCAGCTGCCCGATGAATGGCTATAAATGGTCGATCTGGGTATTTTGTGCATCAGGACTTGCGCTGTGCATGGTCTTTCTGAGCGGATTTTTCAGTGTATCATCAATGTCACTGAAATCGGTTCTGCTGTGCATAGACTTCTCGATAATTGCGGAGCCGATGCTGAGATACCTGTCACTGATCACAACGGGAATACGCAAGCTGATTATTGGCGAGAAGCTGGAAGAGACAACTTGATCGAAAGTTTTAAAGTACATTGCATTTTAAGTTAACAAAAACTTAAACATCAGCAAATCAGTTAACTAAAATTAATAAATCTTTAAATTATCAGGGCAGATTTCTGCTCGAAATGGAGGAAAATTTAATATGTCACAGGTCATTATTTCGGTGGGAAGAGAATTTGGCAGCGGCGGACGAGTCATTGCCGAGGAATTAGCTAAAAGACTTGACCTTCCCATTTACGACCGCCACCTCATCACCGAGATCGCCAACAAAACCGGAATGTCCGCTGAGGAGATCGAAAAATACAACGAAGTCCCGAAAACCAGGATAATTTCCAGAAGAGTCCGTGGTTTCAGCAATTCTATCGAGGACAATATCGCTGAGATGCAGTTCAATTTTATTCGTGAGAAGGCTGAATCCGGCGAATCCTTTGTAGTTGTGGGACGGTGTTCGGAGTCGAAGCTGAGGGATTTCAAGTGCCTGATCTCGCTGTTTATTCTGGGCGACATGGACGCCAAGATCAAGCGTGTCATGGAGGTCTATGACATGAACGAGGCCGATGCTAAGGCATTTATCGAGAAAAAGGACAAGAAAAGAAAACGCTACCACAACTATCACGTTCATATGCACTGGGGCGATTCCAGACTTTACGACCTGTCGATCAACAGCAGCCGGCTGGGAATCGAAGGCACGATCAATATGCTGGAGAAGTACATCAGAGCAAGAATGGAAAAATAATTACAAAACGGTTAAAATTTTGTAAAGCTATTGACAAATAAAATTTTTTGCTTATAATATTAACTGTAACAGCTTTCCACTCAAAGCTTTTGCAAAACAAATTTAATTTTAACTAAAAAAATCTAACGAAAGGCGGTGAACACCATGACCAACTTTATACTTATCGTAAAACCGAATACAACTCAAACTCATGGAGTTCGCCTGCACTGCATATAAACCGTATATTCACGGTAAACTGCGATATATTGCGCTCCTGTGGTTTTCAGGGGCGCTTTGTTTTTTCTCCTGAGATCACTGGAATTATGCAGAGCAGAGCGATTCTCCGGGAAATTCAAAAAGGAGAAAAACATGATTATACTAAACGGAAAATACAACTCAGCTAAAGTCTACACTGAACTTATCGACCAGCCGTCCATAGCCCAGATCATTTCGATTTGCAGCCAACCCTTCGCAGAAGGTTCCAAGATCCGCATAATGCCCGACGTTCATGCCGGTGCCGGCTGCACTGTTGGCACAACAATGACAATCAATGATAAAGTTGTGCCAAATCTTGTCGGAGTTGACATTGGCTGCGGCATGGAAGCTGTCCGTCTCAAAGAGAAGCATATCGAAGTCCAGCAGCTGGATAAGCTCATCTACAGAGCGATACCTTCTGGCTTTTCAATTCGTGAAAAACCCCATAGATTCGCCGAAAAAATCGACCTTACACAGCTTTTCTGCTGCAAACACATCGACCCGCTGCGTGCCGAAAAAAGCATCGGAACTCTCGGTGGCGGCAACCACTTCATCGAAGCGGATAAAGGTTCGGACGGCAGCATCTGGCTGGTGATTCACTCAGGCTCCCGTCATCTTGGGGTGGAGACTGCGAAATTTTACCAGGAAGAAGCCTACCGCCAGCTGAACCGTTCCTCAGCCGCTGACATCGAAAAAATCATCGCCGAGCTGCGCTCCCAGGGTAAGGAGAAGCTGATCGAGGCGGAGATCACAAAGCTGAAAAATACCAAAACTACGGCAATTCCCCGTGGTTTAGCCTATTGTGAGGGCGAGCTTTTTCAGCAGTATATCCACGACATGAAGATAGTTCAGCAGTTTGCAGCACTGAATCGTCAGGCGATGATGAACGAGATCATCAAGGGTATGCATCTGCATATCGCCGAGCAATTCACCACGATCCACAACTACATCGACACCGACAGCATGATTCTCCGGAAAGGTGCGGTCTCTGCCCGTGAAGGCGAGAAGCTGATAATCCCGATAAATATGCGTGACGGCAGCCTGATCTGCGTTGGCAAGGGCAATCCGGACTGGAATTATTCGGCTCCCCACGGTGCCGGCAGACTGATGTCACGCTCCCAGGCAAAGCAGAGCTTCACGGTGTCCCAGTTCAAGAAGGAAATGAACGGCATCTACACCACCTCCGTCAGCTCCTCGACCCTTGACGAATGCCCGATGGCTTACAAGCCCATCGACGATATCCTCAGCAATATCGGCGAAACCGTCCAGGTCACCGATATCATCAAGCCAATTTATAACTTCAAAGCAGGCGACGAATAAGGAGGTTGCTATGAAAAAATTCACACCCTTCGACAAGCTCAGCAAAAAGGAGCAAAAACGGCTGAATTCAGCCAAAAGACGTGACTGGAACGGTCTTAGTCCCGTTACCCGTGTCGCTGAAACTGACAAGAAAAAATACAAACGTCACCCTAAGCACCGCCGGAATAACACCGACGGTGTTTATTCTTTTTGCAAGTGTTTTAATTTTTTAACTTTTGCTGTTAAGTCATCTGCGCTTTAATTTTATGGTTAATATTTTTACCCTGCGAGCGATAAGTTCTTACTGCAAAGGCTAAAAATTATTAATCAAAAACTCATACTTCGACACATCAAAGGTTGATTTTTTATAGCCGTCCTTTTCCAGCCACTCTCTTAGCCTGAACGCACAATTGTCGAGTTTTCGGCATTTATCGGCTGCCCAAAGACTCATTTTCTCGATATAGCGCTCAACATTTTCCTTTCCGTAATCGCTGATAAGCTGGTCATGCTCACGTTCAGTCAAAAAAATATTCATATGGCTTCCGAAAGTAGAGAGAGGGGGAGCCGAAGGCTGAAGCTGGCTGGTCTTCTCTTCTCTCTTCTCCTCTGATCTGGTTTCTTCTTTTCTTTTCTCTTCTCTTCTTTTCTTTTCTGTAGAAGAAATGTCAGCATTTTCCTTCAAAATGTCAACATTTTCTTTTGAAATGTCGTCATTGTTTTCCGGCTTAACTTTATACTCATCTTCACTGAGCAGCAGATAATCCTGACGAATGGTCATTCTTTTGCGGCGGTCAGCGCAGTCATAGTACCGCTTCTGAATGCCGTGGGACGTTAAAATCCCATATCTGGCATACATCTCGCTGTCGAAAACTCCACGCTCAATGCAGCTGTCGATCACTTTTTCCACAAACTCCCTCTCAGAGCCGGTTTTTTTGGCGAAAAGCAGCGCCGAATCTCTGTTCCACTGACAGTAATATCCCTCAGCACCGTAGATTTTTTGTAAAATTTTTATCACTATTGCGAACCCTTCAAGTCCGAATTCTGCTTCGATCAGCTCCACCTTATCGTCAAGATGACAGTCAAGCTTGAACCAATCAAGTTTAGTTTTTGCCATAATATCGTCCTTTCCCCGGTTTTCCGGTACATCTTTCACTATAGGGCAAAAATCGCCCTTCGTTCAACCTGAAACCGTTGAATAAGGACATAAATATTTTTCATTTTACTTTTATGGCTAAAAATGAATACTCCAAGCTTAAAATATTATACTTCTTATGGTTAAAAAAAGGAGCAGCTTATCACTGCTCCTGAATCATTTCTTCAAAGGTTTCTATGTATGTTTCTGCGGATGCCTGCCAGCTGTAATCGCAGCTCATTGCCCGGCGAATCAGTGAAGTCCACTCGGTCTTATCAGCAAAATCACGCCTTGCACGCTCGATTGCGTCCTGCATATCATCGGCGTTGTAGGTTTTGAAGGTGAAGCCGTTGCCGTTTTCACCGCCGTTGTCACGAACAGAATCACGCAGTCCACCTGTCTCACGCACTATGGGTATCGTACCGTAGCGCATAGCGATCATCTGGGTAAGTCCGCAAGGCTCGCTCAGTGAGGGCATCAGGAACATATCCGAACCGGCATATATCCTGTGGGACAGCTCCGGTACAAAGCCCGTTGTCACCGATATACGGTCAGGATAGCGCCTTGACATTTCAATGAAAAAGTCCTCATAGATCTTCTCACCGCTGCCCAGCACCGCAAACTTTACACCGCTGCGTATGATCTGCTCCATTGCCTGACGCATGAGATCAATGCCCTTGTGATTGACAAACCTTGTAACTATGCCGATCAGCGGCTGTTCATCATCTGAAAGTCCCAGCTCACTAAGCAGCGCTTTTCTGCACTCAGCCTTGCCGGAGAGATTCTCAGCCGTGAAATTTGCCGGGATATTCTTATCATTTTCAGGGTCATAGAGTTTAGTGTCGATGCCATTGAGAATGCCTTTCAGCTTGTACTGCTTGGTTACGAGGATCCTGTCGAGACCGTGTGCATACCACGGGTCGAGGATCTCCCAGGCATAGCTGGGCGAAACGGTTATCAGCTTGTCAGCTGTTTCCACCGCTCCTTTCAGCATATTAATATACCCATCGTATTCAAGTAGACCTGCATTGTATGAGGGTATGCCCATCAGCTCATTCAGCACTTCTTTGCCGTATTTCCCCTGATATTCGATATTATGGATAGTGAAGGCAGTTCTGATGCGGTCATAACCCTGCTGGTATTTATAATACACATTGTAATATACCGGAATCAAAGCGGTCTGCCAGTCGTTGCAGCTGATAATGTCCGGAAAATACCCAACATGGCGCAGCATCTCCAGCACTGCCCGGTCAAAGAATACAAATCTCTCGCAGTCATCGTAAAAACCATAGAGACCGTCTCTTTTAAAATAGTATTCATTGTCGATAAAAAAGTAGGTGATGCCGTCTCTTACAGCGGTATAGATCCCGCAGTACTGCTTTCGCCAGGAAACATCGACCGTGATATTTCCCAGAAACATCATATCCTTACGCAATTCATCGGGAATCGCCTGATACAGCGGTATCACCACGCTGCAGCAGTGGCCCTTCGCACTTATCGCCTTTGGCAGCGAACCAGCCACGTCTGCAAGACCGCCAGAGGCTGCATATGGTACAGCCTCGCTGGCAGCAAATAATATTTTCATAGCATCACCGCCGGTCAGATCTTTCCGTTTTTGCCGATATAAAGGGGATAAGTTTCAGAACCTGTCAATACCTTTTCGTCACTGATCTCAACGTTCTTGTCAGTAATTACTGAAGAAACGCTGCAATTTACGCCGATCTTCGTGCCCTGGAGAATGATGGAATCCTTGACAACTGTTCCCTTGCCGACCTTTACGCCACGGAAGAGGATAGAGTTTTCAACAGTTCCTTCGATCACGCAGCCGTCTGCGATGAGTGAATTTTTGATGTTTGATTCCAGACCATATTTTGCAGGTCCATTGTCGCCGACCTTAGTGTAGACCGGCATATTCTGCTTGAAAATAGCGTTTCTCTTATTGGAATCCAGAAGGGTCATATTTGAATTGTAGTAATTCTGGATGCTGTCGATACGCATGAAAAGATCCTTATGCTCATAGCCCATGATCTTATACTCGCTGTTTCTGCTCTGGAGGATCTCACGGGTGAAGCTATAGAGATTTCTGCTGGCTGCATCGAAAACTATCTTTTTAAGGAAATCCTTGCTGACGATCATCATATCCAGCCAGAGATTGCACTCGCCGGAGATCTGGGGGTCTACCAGCACACCGCTGAGCTGGTTATCCTTGTTGAATTCGAGGATAGTAGCGCAGTTATTCTTTTCGCTGTCATAGCTGCTCTTGCTGTAGATCAGGGTGATATCAGCCTCAGTAGTCATATGCTGCTTCAGCACAGGATTGAAGTCGATAGTTGTTAC
>CAMNFW010000087.1 GCA_946537565.1 uncultured Ruminococcus sp.
GTAGCCATTCTCTTCATGAAGCCATGCTCCTTCTTTCTGTGGAGCTTCTTAGGCTGATATGTTCTTTTCATATTCAGTGTCCTCCTCTCTGCACTAATGATATAAACAGGACAAGCCGCAGCAGCCGGTCCATATAAGCTGAAAAGCTTGTACAGGCAAAGTTCCTGTACGCACTATACTTTATGATTATACTAAAAAAAAACAGAGATGTCAAGCAGTTTAAAAAAAATTTTTCAAAAAAAAATGATTTTTATATTTTTTTACCAACACCAGCCGGATATCTCCCCTGTACTTTTCAACAATAATAATAATTCTGCCAGCGGAAAATGCGATTTTAATACTTTCCGGCTGCAATATTTCTTCTCTTTTTTACCTCAGATAACCGCTTCTCATGCCGTTATCTCCCGTCTGAGACCAGAAGCATCTGTTAAACAGATTTCAACTTGACGTTTCAACTTTTTTAACACAGATATTAACATATGTTAAAACTGAGGACTCAACTTTTGTTGAAAAGTTGATGTGTTCTGTGGAAAACCAGGTTTAACACGGCTGCATGAGGAATTTTTTGCCGCTGGAATCAGGTTTAGATGTGAGGATGCAGGTTGAAAAGACAGAAAAGTAAGATTTTTAAGCAGATTTTGTCCTTCACTTTTCAACAATCTGTCAATTAAGCTGTTGATAAAACTCTTTTTTTCTAACTTCTGATAAATGAAAATCTCTTGCAATTCTTATTAATATATGTTATAATAAACTATGTATTACAATAGGAGAATATAGCTGTTTTGTATTTCTGAAAATGGTATTTTTATTATACGGAGGTTTGAAATATTCTATGAATTCTTTTGAAGAAATGTTTGAAAGGGTAAAAAATTACTGCATCGAAATGAATAAGATCCCAGGAATTGGCGTAAATACCTGGATAGCACCGCTGAAACCCGTCAGCTTCGACGGCTCTGAGGCGGTTTTCAGTGTCCTGACTGATTTTCAGAAGAGGATCGTTATGTCCCAGTACGCTCCTATACTGGAAGAGGCTTTCCTCAATGTTTATGGTCTCAATGTAAAACTCATTATCAATGTGGAGGCCAAGGACCAGCCTTCCGGCTCCGCTCCCACAGTGGCTGAACTGGAACAGAAAAACGCTGAGCTGGAACAGTCCTTTAAATTCGCTAACTATGACTACACCTTCGATACCTTCATCGAGGGTCCTTCAAACAGCTTTGCCCTTGCGTGCAGCAAATCTGTGGCTAAAAATTGTGTAGAAAATGAGGTTTCCGGCTATAATCCGCTGTTTATTTACGGTCCCTCCGGTATGGGCAAAACTCACCTCATAACCGCTATTGCCAAGGAAGTCCAGAAAAATAATCCCGATATCAATATCGTCTATGTCACCAGCGAGACATTCGGAAATGACCTTATTTCTGCCCTTAAAACCAATCTCATCTCCGACTTCCAGGAAAAATACCGCAACGCTGATATCCTCCTCATCGACGATATCCAGTTCTTCGCAGGAAAAGAACGTATGCAGGAGGAATTCTTCCATACCTTCTATAAGCTCCACGAGGAAGGCAAACAGATCGTTATCACCTCTGATAAGCCCCCAAGAGAGCTTGTTACCCTCGAATACAGACTGCGTACCCGTTTTGAAGGCGGTCTTATCGCCGATATTTCCGCTCCTGACTACGAGACCAGACTCGCTATCATAAACAGAAAATCTGAACTTCTCGGTATGCAGATGCCCTCAGAGGTTTCAGAATTTATGGCAAACCGCCTGAAATCCAATATCCGTCAGCTGGAAGGCGCTGTTAAAAAGCTTAAGGCTCTTAACCATTTCGCCGGCAGCCCTATCTCTATTTCTATGGCGCAGAGCGTTATCCGTGATGTTCTTACTGATGAACAGCCTATCCCGATAACCGTCGAGAAAATAATTTCCGAAGTTTCTACAGTTTACGGCGTTTCACCAGAGGATATCCGCTCCAATAAACGCTCACAGCAGATATCTATCGCCCGTAAAGTGGCTATATATGTTGTAAGAGAAATTACTCAGATGCCGCTTGCTTCTATAGGTACTGAGTTCGGCGGCCGTGACCATTCTACTATTGTTTACTCTATAAATAATGTCTCTGAAGCTATCAACAAAGACCCTAACCTTAATACCCTCGTCAACGATATAATCAAGAATATCAGAGATAAAAGCAAGATCTGATCAGCCTGACAGCAAAGCCTTAAGGCTGAGTTATAAGCTTAAAATCAACTGTTGAGAAGGTTGAAACACAATGTTTAAACAGAGTTTTCAACACGCTGTTGATAACACGGTTGAATAGTCAGAATTCAAAAATTTCCCGGACAAACCGTCATGTTCAGCATTTATGCCGCTGCCGGAAATATTCGTTGTCAACTATAATAAACTTTCAACATATAACAGCTGTTTTGAAAACTGAAAGCGGAATCGTTAAAAATATTGCATTTCCACCGGATTTTGCACTTTTGATCAACTTCAACTCCACACTATTAACAGCCTTCCGCTGTATTTCAAGCTTGTCCACATTTATGAAAAATATCACAACAGCTGCTTGTGGAGGTCAAAACCACGCAGATAAGCCTTTTGAAGGCGATTCTGACTTTTCCACACCCCCTACTACTACAACAATAAATATATATTCTTATCTTAGTACATATCTTGTATGATATACATGACAGATGTGTTATTATATATGATCATATCACTTGCTGAATTTTTCACAGCATATCATTTATTAATAACATTTCACAACATATCATAACATAGTATGATAAGTAAAAATCTCCCGTAAAATGAATTACTTCATATCAAGGGTTTCTATAATAAAATATTTCCTGTATATAAGGAGGATTATTAGTATAATGAGATTCGTATGCAATAAAAATGAACTGAGCGAGGCTATTACAAGCGTTTCAAGAGCTGTTCCTCAAAAATCAACTGTTCAGGTCCTTGAAGGTATTAAGGTGAAGGTTATGCAGAATTCACTGGAGCTTACTGCCTATAACCTTGAAATGGCTATCGTTTCAAAAATTACTGCCGCTTCTCAGGATGAAGGTGAATTCGTTGTCAATGCAAGACTGTTCAGCGAATTTACAAGAAAAATGCCCGGTGAAGAGGTTTGCGTAGATATAAATGACAATAATATAGTCACTATGACTGGTGATGCTTCTGAATGCAGCTTCCCGGCTATGTCCGCTGAGGATTATCCCGATCTTCCGGAGGTTGATCAGGGCAGCAGCTTCAACATTAAACAGAAGATCCTTAAGTCTATGATAGATACCACCAGCTATGCTGCTTCTACAAATGAAAGCAAGCCAATTTTTACCGGTGAGCTTTTCGATATCGAAGGCAGCAGCTTCAACCTTGTGGCTATCGACGGTTTCAGACTCGCTATCCGCTGTGAGATCACAGAAAATTCCGGAAGCTATCACTTTGTTGTGCCTAAAAAAGCTCTTCAGGAGCTGTCTACTCTCATTAAAGAGGATAACGATAAGGACTGTACTGTGTCCGTCAATGAAAGACATATCATTTTCAGCATCAGTAACGTTCAGGTCATTTCACGTCTGCTGGAGGGCGCTTTCCATAATTACAAAAAAAGTATCCCCGACAGCTATAAGACCGAGATCATCATGAATAAAAAAGTTATGATCAGCAGCCTGGAACGCTGTTCACTTATCATTGATGATAAAAATAAATCTCCTATACGCTGTGAGGTCAGCGGCGGTTCTGTAAAAATAAGCTGCAAAACCGGCGTCGGAAAAGTCAATGATGAGCTTTCTGCTGATATATCCGGCGAAAATGTTACCATAGGCTTTAATAATAAGCTTATCCTCGAAGCTCTTCGTGCAGCAGAAGGCGATAAGGTAAGGATCCGTCTCAGCGGTGCGATGAAGGTGATCGAAATTCTCCCTCTTGAGGGCGAAAGCTACATCTACCTGGTAATGCCTATCCAGCTCAAAAATTAACAGACGCTGGAAGTGAATATACTGAAAGGAAAATTTCTATGATAGTTTACAGAACTTATAAATTCTGCATCGGACCAACGCTGGTGAATATTCTATGCGTTTGTATTGGTGCAGCTCTGGTGGTTGGTGCGATAAGTCTTTTAACTACCAATATGGCTACTGCAATTATTCTTGGAGTTATAGGCATTGTCATCTATTATCCCATAGGTTTTATTCTTACAAAAAAGTGGGCTGATGCCTCTATCATAAAAAGACTCAGGACAAACCCCGCTTTTTGCGCTAAATACTGCAATTACTATAGAGATGCTTATAATTATGTGTGCCAGATCAACCCGGTATTCGCAAGAACTTATGCCCCCAACGAAAAGGGGAATTTTGTACCAATAAGCAATCAGTAATCTTTTACGGAGTTGAATATATGGAAGAAATAAAGATCAGCACTGAATTCATAAAGCTGGATTCTCTGCTTAAATTTGCCGGTCTCGCTGATACTGGAGGCGAGGCAAAGCAGCTCATTCAGGACGGTTTTGTTTCCGTCAACGGTGAGGTCTGTACTATGAGAGGAAAAAAGATCCGTCCCGGTGACAGAGTTTCTGTTGAGGACGGCGATGAGGTCATAGTTAAATGATAATTACCTATGCCGATATTGAAAGCTTTAAGAATATCTCCGGGATAAGCTTTGAGCCGGACCCTAAGTATAATATCATTATCGGCAGAAATGCTCAGGGAAAAACTAATCTGCTGGAAGCCCTGTGGATGCTCTCAGGCTGTAAAAGCTTCCGGGGTTCAAAGGAAAAGGAATGTATACCCCTGGGCGGTAAGAAAATGAGCTGCCGCATAAGACTTAACGACGGCTCAAGAGATCAAAAACTCAGCTATGATATTATCAGGGAAGGCAATTCAAATAAAAAAAGAATTACCGTAAATGGTGTCCCTCAGAAAAGTACAAGGGCTTTGTTTGAGGTGTTCAAGTGTATATCATTTACCCCTGACGATGTCAATATAATCAAGGGTACTCCCGAAAAACGCAGAAGCTTCATTGACCTTGCTGCTTCCCAGCTTAACCCGATATTAACAGTTCATGTTACTAAGCTCTACAAGATAATCGAAAACAGAAATTCTGTCCTGAGAAATATCAATTCAGGGATAATCAGAGATAATGAGGCTCTCGTTACCTACGATTCCATGCTCTCACGCATAGGCTCATTGGTCTCATTTATGAGATATGATTATATTGCCCGGCTCAATGAGGTCTGCGAAAAGCTTTACAAAACTATATCCGGCGGAAAAGAAAAGCTTGAACTGGAATACAGATCAAATATTTTCGATAAGCAGGACTTTGAAAACGGCTGCGGCCCGGAGGCTTATGAAAAATACAGCGCAAAGCTCATTGAAAGCCGTGAAAGCGATATCATTACCAGCTCTACCCGTTTCGGTGTGAATCGTGACGAGATAACCGTTAGGATTGACGGTATAAGTGCAAAGGAATACGCTTCTCAGGGTCAGATAAAAAGCGCTGCCCTGGTTATCAAACTCGCTCAGGCTGAAATTTATAAGAGCCGGTGCAAGGAATCACCGGTCGTTTTCCTTGATGACGTTATGGGCGAGCTGGACGAAAACAGGCAGCGGTTCGTGCTGGATATGGTGAAAAATATGCAGGTCTTCATCACTACTCCCAATGCAGGTGCGCTTCTTCCGGAGATAAAGGGAAAGGTCATGACTATCAGCGGAGGCAGGATTGAGGAATGAACAAGGGATATTATCTTCATATCGGTAATAATTACTCGGTGTATACTCCGGATATCGTCGGTATCTTTGATATGGACAACACCACCGTCGGCAGCCCTACAAAAAAACTGCTCGATAATGCTGAAAAGGAAAAACGCTGCATCTATACCACCTATGAGCTTCCGAAAAGCTTTATCATAACCGTCAAAAACGGAAAAAACTTTGTTTATATCTCTCAGCTCTCTGCGGCTACATTGAAAAAACGCCTTTTATCCGGAGGAGGTCTTTGAGTTGTTTAAGAAAAACGGCAGAACTTATGTGAGTGAATGGGAGTATGAGCAGGAAATTAATAATAAACCATGCAAAAATAAAAATACTGCTGTTAAAATAATTATAATAATTTCTGCCGCCGCAATGATTGTTCCGGCTGTGATAGAGTTTATCAATTATTTAAATAATTTTCATCAGTGATTTTTGTTTTTTATATAATTACTTTGCTCTTTTGCAGAGTTTTATGAAGTCTCAGGAAAGGGGATTCGGAAAAAAACTTTTTCAAAAAAGGGCTGCACCGAATATTGAGCTTATGACAGAAAATTATCAGGAGATGGATGAGAAAGGTTTATCACCAGAACAGAAAAAACACAGAAAAGGCTGTATCACTGCAATTGTGATAGTAATGATAGTTTTTGTCGGATTTTTTTACCTGATGTATAAAACCGCTGTGCCCGTTTCATACACAAGCTTCAATAAAGAAAGAATAGAAATGATCGAGCAGAAATATAAGGTGAGCCTTGATAATACCGTGCCGGTAAGATATTGGGTGCCAGCTCTGGCTCAGGACTCGGATTCCTGCTTCAATTTCTATACCGATGATCCGGCAGGATTTATGGACAGCTTTTACGGTGAAGCTATTCTTAAAAGCTATTTAGCCCCCGATAAGGACGAAAGTTCATACACCTGCCATGTTGGAGGATATCTCTGTTTTACAGTAAGATTTGAAGCCTCAGACAGCAAAAAAGGAGCTTATTCCGGTAAGCTCGTTGCATACACAGATAAGATAACTTATAGCAGCACTGTTCCTTCGCAGGACGGTAATGCAATTATATACAGCGAAAAATAGTCGTTTGGAGGTTAATATGAGTCAGCAGAACAGCAACTATGACGAAAATGACATACAAGTACTTGAAGGACTGGAGGCTGTCCGGAAACGTCCCGGAATGTATATTGGTTCAACAGGTCCGGACGGACTTCATCATCTGGTATATGAAATAGTGGACAACTCCATTGATGAAGCCCTTGCAGGATACTGCAACGAGATAACTGTTGAGATACTGAAGGATAATGTCATCAGGGTCTCTGATAACGGAAGAGGTATCCCTGTTGGTATCCACCCGAAAGAGGGGATCTCCGCAGCTACAGTTGTATATACTATTCTTCACGCAGGCGGAAAATTCGGCGGCGGCGGATATAAAGTGTCCGGCGGTCTCCATGGTGTCGGAGCTTCTGTTGTTAATGCGCTGTCAGAATGGCTGGAGCTGACTGTTCAGGACGGAGAAAATGTATGGTTCCAGCGCTTTGAGCGTGGCGATTACAAGGAAGAGCTTAAAAAAATAGGAACTACCGATAAGACTGGTACTTCCGTTATGTTCAAGGCTGACAGCGAGATATTTGAAAGCACTGTTTATGACTACAGAGTGCTTCTTGACAGGCTTCGTGAACAGGCTTTCCTTAACGCCGGCCTTAAAATTATCTTCACCGATAAGCGTGATGATGAAGATATCAAGGGCGAGACCCTGCACTATGAAGGCGGTATACGTCAGTATGTTGAATATATGCACGCCACCCGTGGTCAGACAGCTATCGGCAATGGTGTTATCTATGTATCAGGTACTCAGGGAGATTCCTTCGCTGAGATAGCTATGCAGTATAATGACCAGTATAACGCCAATATAGTCTCCTTCGCCAATAATATCCGTACTAAGGACGGAGGATACCACGAAAAAGGCTTCAAAAATGCTATGACTAAGGTCATTAATGAGTACGGCAGAAAAATGGGAAAGCTTAAGGATAAGGAAAGTCTAAGCCTGGACGATGTTCTTGAAGGTCTTACGGCTATTATTTCTGTTAAGCTTACTGAGTGTGAGTTCGAGGGTCAGACTAAGACCAGACTCGGAAATCCTGAAGTCAGACCTTTTGTTGAAAAGCTTTTAACTGAAAAGCTTATGAATTATCTGGAGGAAAATCCTGAGATCGCCGGCATCGTTTTCGATAAGTGCGTATCCGCTCAGAAGGCAAGAGAGGCTGCTAAACGAGCAAGAGAGGCTGAACGTAAAAAGAATGTTCTTGGAAGCAGTTCAATGCCCGAAAAGCTCGCTGACTGCTCTGAGCGTGATAACCGCTACACCGAAATCTATATCGTCGAGGGAGATTCTGCGGGCGGTTCTGCTAAGCAGGGAAGAGACAGACGCTATCAG
>CAMNFW010000088.1 GCA_946537565.1 uncultured Ruminococcus sp.
GTACTTCCACCTGTGATATGGTTTACAAGTCACACAGGATATTTCCGGGAAAACCTCAGCTTGAAGGTCTTCCTGCGACCTTTTCAACAAAGGACAGTCCATGTTCATCAGTTGAGATAACTCTTGAAGACAAGGCAGCGGAGCTTGAAACGGTGCTTATTTATACAGCCTTTGACAAGCTCAATGCTTTTACACGTTCTGTAATAATAAGAAATACCGGCAGCCGTCCCTGTTTCCTTACAAGAGTATATTCAGTCTGTGCAGAGTTTGACCGATCTGACATGGACATGATAACACTTAATGGTTCATGGGCGAGAGAGCGTATGATAGAGCGATGCAGGCTTCATCACGGCAAGCAGTCGGTGGATTCCATGAAGGGCGAAAGCTCCCACCAGTACAATCCTTTTGCGGCTTTCTGTGATAAAAATACCGATGAGGACAATGGTATCGCTTTTGGCTTCAACCTTGTTTATTCCGGCAATTTTACTGCTTCAGCTGAAGTGACGCAGCATGACTGCACCCGGTTTGTTATGGGCATTAACGATATGGATTTTTCATGGAAGCTTATGCCCGGTGAGAGTTTTACTGCACCGGAAGCGGTAATGGTATTTTCGGACAATGGTCTTGGGGGAATGTCACGCACCTTCCATGATCTCTACAGAAACAACCTTATCCGTGGCAGGTACCGTGATATACACCGTCCTGTTCTTATTAACAACTGGGAAGCCACTTATTTTGACTTTGATACAGAGAAACTGCTGAGCATTGCAAGGGAAGCTTCAGCGCTGGGAATTGAGATGCTGGTAATGGACGACGGCTGGTTCGGTCATAGAAACAGTGATAATTCCTCATTAGGCGACTGGTTTGTAAATGAAGATAAAATAAAAGGCGGACTTAAAGAGCTTGTCCGCCAGGTAAACGCTCTGGGAATGAAATTCGGCATCTGGTTTGAGCCGGAAATGATATCGCCGGATTCAGAGCTTTACAAGGCTCACCCTGACTGGGCGATACAGGTTCAGGGCAGGGAAATGACCCTTTGCCGGGAGCAGTATGTTCTGGACTTTTCAAGGGCAGAGGTAAGGGATTATGTATATGATATGATGAAGGCGGTGCTGGACAGCGCAAATATTGAGTATATCAAATGGGATATGAACCGCCAGATAACTGACTGCGGTTCCTCAGCGCTTCCGCCGGACAGACAGAAAGAGCTGTGGCACAGATATGTGCTGGGCGTGTACAGTGTCATGGAGAGGCTTTTGGCAGACTATCCTGATATACTCCTGGAAAACTGTTCAGGCGGCGGCGGAAGATTTGACCCAGGAATGCTCTATTATTCTCCGCAGATATGGTGTTCAGATGATACAGATGCTATTGAAAGGCTTAAGATACAGCATGGCACATCGCTGTGTTATCCTTGTTCAGCAATAGGCGCTCATGTTTCTGACTGTCCTAATCATACTGTTGGCAGAAACGTTCCCTTTGCGACAAGAGGAAGAACAGCAATGGTAGGAACCTTTGGATATGAGCTTGATATCACAAAGATATCTCAGGAGGACAGAGATGCAGTTCCCGGTCAGATAGCTGAATATAAAAAATATGAGGAGCTGATACGTCTGGGAGATCAGTATCGTATCGGTGACATTTTCTCTGACAGCAGCTGGGACGCATGGCTGTTTGCGTCTAAAGACAAGACCGAAGCGGTGTTTGTATACATTCAGGTCATGGGCAAACCCAATCGCCGGTCATTCCGTGTGAAGCTGAGGGGACTTGATCCTGAAAAATACTATTATGAAGAGAGAAGACCGGAGGTAAAGCTTTCCGGTGCAGCGCTTATGAATTGCGGAGTAGATATCGGCGGTTTATGGGGAGATTATCAGTCAGAGCTTATGCACTTCATTTCAGTCTGAATAAAGAAATGCAGCTGGGATAATTCTGGATTGAGCAGTTCGGTTTTATTCTCATGAGGAGATTTGACCGGAAAGGTTTTGCAGTATAAGAAAGAGTGAGAGTTTACAATATACAGCGTGAGGGAAATAATTACATTTGTCACTCATGCGGTGACTTTATTCATATTGAAAAATCAGAGAATGTATGATAACATATAGTTACACTAAAACATACGAAAGGATGATGTTTATGTTAACTGATCTCTTCTTAGCGATAATGCCGTTAATAATCATAGCCGGTATCACAGGAATTGCACTGGCTGTACTCAAAGCTGTGGATAAAAAGGTTATCACCAGCAGGCAGAATAACACCTCTTCTCCCTATAATTCAACCCTTGATATGACCAGCTTATACAATAATATCAACAATAACAGCGATTCTCAGCCTGATTCTGAAGATGATCAGACTGAGAACGAAGACAAAACTCAGGACGAGAATCAGGATGATCTGCCGGATAATGATGACCCGGCAGAAAATGAAGATATTCCTGAAAATGAGAATACCCCGGAGTCTGAGAGCTTCCAGGAAGAAAAGAACGGTCTTAACCGTGAAAATTTCCTGTATAACAATGGTTTTCAGCCATTATATCCGCCTGGTTATTATAATAACGATCAGCCGGTTTATCAGCCTCAGAAGCCTAAGCTGAATCTCAGCTCTTCAACGGTAATGCTCCTTATCGGTACAATTTTCATTATACTTTCCGGCATTGCATTCGGAGTGGCAGGCTGGGTAAAGACTTCACCTGAGGGACGTGTCGGCATAATGATGCTGGCATCAGCAGCAGCTTTCACTATCAGCACCATATTCATGAAGGTGTTCAAGCTGGACGGTACTTCAACCGCATTCTTCACCGTTGGCTCTATCTTCACATCTGTAATAATCATAACTGCCGGCTGGTATAAGCTTCTGGGAGACTGGCTGGCTGTAGGCGGCGACGGTGCTGCAATGCTTTATGCAATAGCTTTTGGCATTGGTGCAGCAAGCACATTCATAGGCTGGCTGGTCTACAAGAAAATAGCCTTTGTATATATAAGTCTGTCAGCAATGGTCATAACCCTGATGTTTGCAGTCATACAGTTTACAGTAGATTTCAGAGAATTTGCAGCAGTATTGGTTGCATTCCAGATGATAATAACAGCTTCTCTCCACGGATTTGAGCTTCACAAGGGCAGTATTGTTGAAAAGCCCCTGTACATCATAGGAAATATCGCTTCAGTGCTCTTTGGTATTTTGGGCACAATAAGCGTACTGAGCTACATAGACGATCCGCATATCGGTTCTTATGTGATAATCAGTCTTATGATAGTACAGCTTATATTCTATGGTATTTTCAAGAACTATAAGTTCATGCTTGGGATTCAGACCCTGGCATCAATTCTCCTGTGCTATATGTTCACTATCACCCTGGAGAATAATGGGTACGAGGATAACTCTCTCCGGATACTTTTTGGTTTTATGATACTGGCGGTATATCTTGTAAACCGCTTTATACCACAGTTAAGAACTGCATTTTCTGAGTTTTCAGCACTTTCAGCAGCAGTTTTAGGCGCACTTCTTAGCATAACCGTAAACAAGGCTGATTTTGGTATCGTATGTGTAATTGTACCGTTAGCGGTTTCAATTATCATCAAATCCTATGTTTTCAGCAAAAACGAAGCGCTCCAGACCACAACAGGATTCTTTGCACCGCTGCTTCCTCTGGTGATAGCATTCAGGTTAGATGATGTACTGCGGGTCGAAGATACAAATTCAGACGAAGTGACAGTATTTATCTTTGGACTTTGTGCATTGTTCTTCATAGGTGTTTCAGCAGCGCTGGTATTTCTTCCTAAATATGCCTTTGGTTTCTATGCAAAGCATCCGATAAAATCAGATATGCTGGTGTATGTCAACATGACAGTTTCAGCAGTTATACTCTTCTTCATCAGTGAATATACATCAATGATATATCTGCCTCTTGCAGCAGCAGTTGTCCATCATTTTGTGGCAGATAAGCTCAAAAACAATTATGCCGGAATAGGTTCAGCAGCAGCAGCACTTGTGATGATAAACAATATCCTTCATCATTTCATTGATTATGATGGTGCAGCAGCATACGTTATGCTTTTTGTCTTTGCGCTTATCATGGCAGCTTCAAAGTTCCGTTACAGGAATGCTGTTGTAGAAAAGTCAGAGAATAAAGTCCGCATTGACACGCTGCTTATCGGCGGCGGAGTATCAATACTTCTCTTTGCAGATTCGATCGGAACCCGTGAGATAAGATCATTCATGCTTCTCATTACAATTGCGATCTACATCGCCTGCTTCATCAAGAAGAATACTAATGAGAAGACAGCCTCAGTTCTTCTTTCAATATCAGCATTTGTGTCAGCAACAGCACTGGTTGAAAGACCATTCTTCGTAGCGGATTCAGATATGATCAACAGCAAGATCAATCTGGGAATAATCGCTCTTCTTGGTGCAGCTTATAAATTCATCTGGAGAAAGAATAATGATGTTTCAAAGTCTGTATCCACAACTTTATTCATACTTTCCTTTGCTGGTCTGATATTAGATGCAATGAGATTCCATGAATCCGGAAACACGATCTTTGTTCTTGCAGTTACGGTACTGATACTGATGATATCTTTCTTCACAAAGAGCAAGACATGGTTTACAGCATCGTCCATAGCACTGGCTATAATAACAGTATATTCATCAGTAAAGTATCTTCGCACACTGCAATGGTGGGTATATCTCTTCGCAGCAGGAATCATACTGATAGCAATAGCTTCTGTTAATGAATATTACAAAAAGCAGGGCAGCAGCGTAAAGACAAAAATGGCTTCACTGTTTGCAGACTGGAAATGGTAAGATAAGATCTATGGGGAAATTCTTTCTTGGCGAAGGGATTTCCCCTTTAGAGGTTAAAGATCAGAGAAAATATCCGGAGCAAATCCTAAAACTAACGGAAGGGAAAAAAGTAAAAATGATACTGAATATTATTTCGGTGATACTCTTAGTTATGGGACTGGGCGGAATGCTGGGTACAGTTGCATGGATACTCCGGCGTGGAAACAGCAACCGCCTGACAAGGCTGTTTATAGTATGTCAGCTTTCAATAGTTCTGTGGCTGATATCACAGCTGCTGATCCTATTTTCAGCAAATTCCAGTCAGCTGTGGATAAGCTATACCATTGGAAATATTGGTATCAGCTGCTTCTCACCATTCTGGCTGATGTTTTCCGGTGAGTATGCAGAAACAGGAAAAAGCGTCCGGAAGCTGATGAAGCTGCTGCCAATTATTTCGGCAGTATCAGTTATAATAATCATCACAAATCCGCTTCATAAGCTTTACTATACCAGCTTCACAACAGAAGGTGTCAGCTATGGAGTGTTCTTTTACATTTTTCAGGTGATATATTATATCTGTATAATCGCTGGTATAACTATGATGTGTCTTAAGCAGATCACCAGAAGTGATAAAGCCAGACAGCAGGCAGCTCTTATTTCACTGTCAGCCATTGTTCCGATGATCGTAAACACCTTAACTCTTACCGGAGTGCTGGATCTTGGAATAGAGCTTACACCGTTATTTTTTGCATTTTCCAGTATAATGATACTGATCGCACTTAGTCAGTTTGGCTTTCTGAATATAAACCGCATAGCGATAAACGATACTATCAACAATATCAGCAGCGGAGTGCTTGTATTTCAGCGTGGGGGCAGTGCTTCCTATAAAAATAAGGCTGCGGTGAGTTTTCTTGGCGGAAGACAGTGCAGCACAGTTGATGAGTTTTATGAATGGCTGGAAGATGTAACAGGAAAAAGCCATGACAAGAACATCAGCAGCTTTGAGTTTGAGATAAAAGGCAAATTCTACAGCCTTCGTCAGAGCAGCTGTGAAGACAGAAACGGTCAGCTTTTTGCCCGCATCATTACAATTGACGATGTTACTAAGTTTTATGAACTTGCGAGCACTGAAAAACGGCTTAGCATTGAACAGGAGCGGAATCGTATTGCCCAGGAGATACATGATTCTGCCGGTCATACCTTTACAATGATAAGCTCACTGGCAAGAGTATTGATGCTCGAATCCGGAAAGCCGGAGCCTGATATGAAGGGAATGCAGGAGTATATCACCGAGATAGACGGACTTTCACGCAGCGGTGTAACTCAGCTGAGATGTTCAATAAATGATCTTCGTGACGATCAGTTCATGACCTCGATCAAGCACGCATTGGAAACAATAACTGGTGCAGTCAGAAATATTGAAACAGAATTATGCTTTCAGGGTAAGGAAGATGAAAGATATTCTTTCTGCATAAAAGAGGTTTATGACAGCTGCCGTGAAACTATAACTAACGCTATGAGATATTCCGAAGCCGGCAGAATTGATATTATTGTCAAGTTTTATCCTGACAGGCTTGAGGTCTATATTTTTGACAATGGAAAGGGCTGTAAAAAAATCAAGGAGAACAATGGTCTGAGGGGAATTCGTCAGCGCACAGAAGCTTTAGGCGGAACAGTGCGTTTTTCCTCAGTTGAAGGCGAAGGATTTTCCACGATCATAAAGATACCGGTAAAGGAGGAGAATGAATGATAAAAGTCATAATTGCAGATGACGTTCAGATTCTGCGAACCGGACTAATAGCGGTGTTATCGCAGGATCCGGAGATTAAAGTAGTGGGCGAAGCTGGAAACGGCAAGGAAGCCTATGAAATGTGCATAAAACAAAAGCCTGATGTGGTGCTAATGGATATGAGAATGCCAGGACATGACGGCGCTTACGGCACAAGACAGATCAAGGATAAGCTCAAAAATGTAAAGGTGCTTGTGCTGACGACATTTGACGATAAGGAAACCGTTAATAAGGCGATTTCCAGCGGTGCAGACGGCTACATATTAAAAGAAATGGACAGCGCACAGATAATCAATTCTATAAAAGCTGTAGCAGGGGGCATAAATGTATTCTGTGATAATATATTTCAGTCAATACGCCGTGAAGCTTCGATACCCCAGGACGCAGGAAACTATGACCTGACGGAAAGGGAACTGGAGTTCCTCCGGCTTATCTGTGACGGCTGCGACAATAAGGAGATAGCAGCAAAGTTGTATCTTGCAGAGGGAACTGTCCGGAACGGAATATCCCGTCTTCTTGAAAAGCTTGAGCTTAAGGACAGAACACAGCTGGCGGTCTTTGCGATAAAGAATAATCTGGTGTGAAAAAGCTGGGCAGGCTATATTTAACAGTTTTAAAAGACTTGACTATTTTAAGCTTTTATGCTATAATGAATGCACAGTATTCATTATATTCTATCAGAATGCCCTTGCAGATACGCAAATCAAATATTTGCTTCCTGCATATCGGGTAATTATAGCATATCGCTTCGCTTATATGCTATAATAAGGTTACTTTTTATATGGAGGTAAGGCTATGAGCGATATCAACGATGTAAACGAAAACGAGCTGGAAGAGGAAGAGGGTAACTATATAACCCTTACTGACGATGACGGCAATGATGTTCCCTTTGAGTTCCTTGCAAATGTGGAGTATGAGGGAAAGGATTATGCGGTACTTCTGCCTTTTGAAGCTGAAAATGACGAAGAGGAAGAGCAGCTGGTTATACTTGAAGTTATCACAGATGAAGAAAGTGAGAGCGTTGAGTTTCTTTCAGTTGAGGACGATGAAGTTCTTGAAGCAGTTTTTGCAGAATTTCTCAAGCTTCTTGATGAAGAGGAAGAAGCTGAAGAACAGTAAGAAGTATAAAAAAGCAGCTCCGGTGTTTTTTAGAACCGGGGCTGTTTTTTTGCAAGCGTACATAAGAATACCCTCTGCCGGTCAGCACAGCAGAGGGTAATATTTTAATTATATTCAGCTGCTTTCACTGATGAGTCACTATCAGTAATAATTTTTGATCAAACGCAGCCCTGAGCCTTCATAGCTTCAGCAACCTTAAGGAAGCCAGCGATGTTAGCACCAGCCATATAGTTGCCTTCCATGCCATACTCCTTAGCAGCCTCATCGCAAGCCTTGAAGATGCTCTTCATGATGCCGTGGAGCTTCTCATCAACCTCTTCAAAAGTCCATGAGAGTCTCTCGCTGTTCTGGCTCATTTCAAGACCAGATGTAGCAACACCGCCGGCAT
>CAMNFW010000089.1 GCA_946537565.1 uncultured Ruminococcus sp.
TCTGCGCCACGGAAACGTGTATTCTCAAGAACAACGAACTCGCCGTCATTCATTTCAGCTACAGCCTTCTTAGCATTCTCACCTACAACTGTATCATCAGCTGCAAATGTAACCTTTGTGTTTACCAGCTCTGCCAGTCTTGCAGCAGCGGGAGCGAGAGAGAACTTAGCCTCAGGACCGTTCTTCGGCTTGCCCAGATGTGAACAGAGAACTACCTTTGCTCCGTTCTCAACCAGCTTGTTGATCGTGGGAAGAGCTGCCTGGATACGGTTATCGTTGGTGATAGCGCCGTCCTTCATAGGAACGTTGAAATCAACTCTTACGAGAACCTTTCTGCCCTTAACGTTAATGTCTTCTACGGTTACTTTGTTTAATCCTGCCATTGTAATGACACCCTTTCGTAAAATACTTTTGAACTGCGGACCGTTATGTCACGCAGAATAATCCTGAGCAGTATTATCCGAAGCGTTATGACTGCAAACGAAAAAAACTGCCTCATTAATATTGTACACTATTCTGAGAAATATTTCAAGTGTTTGCAGCATTTTTTTCTTAATAAATTGTTAATGAAGTAACAGAAGTGAATATTTAGATAAAGAAAGAAGCCGCATTGCTTTTACAATACGGCATCTGATTTTGTCCGGTACAAACCCAAAGTCCGGATCACAGTCAGACCTGCCGCAGGAATGTGCAGATACCTCAGCCAGTCTGTACTGCTTGTATCATATTTTACATCATTCAAGCAAAAAAGTCAATCAATAAAATATATCAACTATTCCAGAAATGATTGTGCAATTTCAACAAAATTTATTTTCAGAGCGATCGCAAAAGCATTCAAATGATCATATTCACCTTGCTGCCATGAGTACCGTCCTTCTTGACGACTATTCTCTTGTCAATTTTATTTTGCAGCTCAGCCACATGAGAAATTATACCCACAAGCCTGTTTCCGCCAGAAAGATCAGCCAGCGCATTTACAGCCTGCGATAGTGAATGCTCATCAAGTGAACCAAATCCTTCATCCACAAACATGGTATCCAACTGGATTCCTCCGGCTGACTGCTGTATCTCCTCTGAAAGTCCCAACGCCAGCGCTAGCGATGCCATAAAGGACTCGCCGCCGGAAAGTGAGCCAACACTGCGGACGGAGCTGTTGAGATGATCTACGATGTCCAGTTCAAGACCGCTCTGAGAGCGTCTTCCATTTTCCTCAGTTTTTCTTTTCAGAGAATACTGACCGTCGGTCATTATATCAAGCCTGCGGTTTGCCTTATCAATTATCTTATCAAAATATACAGCTTGTATATAGGTCTCCAGCATTATTTTTTCTTTTCCGCTCATGCTGCCGTTAGCTGTATCAGAAAGAGGCTGTATGACCACATATTTCCTGTCGATCCTGCTCAGCTCATCTTTAACATTGATGATATTTCCAAGTATACCGCTGTTTACACTGATTCTCGTGTTAAGATCAACAGAATGCTCTTCTATTTCGCTGCGTCGTTTTTCCAAATGCTGCTTCTCTGCTTTTTCCTTATCAGGATCAGTTCTTTCAAGCTTGTCCAGCTGATTCTTAAGTTCTCTTGCTCTGCCTTCCATTTTTGCAAGCTCAGTCAATGCAGCCTCCAGCTTCTGTTTCGCCTGCTTTTCAGAGGTTCGTATCAGATCAATCGTCTCTTTAAGCTTGGATATATGCTCCTGAGCCTGTTTTTTTCCTGGATATTCCAGGCTTTCCAGCATTTTTTTCAACTGTTTTTCCAGCTCAGCCTGCTGTGCCTCGGCAGCTGCGGTCTCATTTGAAACCTTCACAAGCTCCTGCTGATTTATATTTTTTTTATCATTTGTTTCTGTTATGAGCTTTTCAAGATCAGCATAACGTTTTATATTATTTTCCTCTGCTGATATAGAAGCATTGATATCAGCCAGCTGTTTTTTTACATTATGTATATTTTCCTGGATAAGTCCCCCGGCTTTTTCGATATCGCACTCAGCGCCGGCTTCGCTTATTCTCTTCTCAGCTTCATTTTTCTGCTGCTCCAGCTTTCCACGGAGCTGCTCAGTTTTTTTACGTTTTTCCTCAAAGCTGCTGCGGATTTTATCAATTGAAGCCTTTATTGTTTTCAGCGACTCCTTTTTCCTGTCGATCTGCTCTCCAAGCTTATCAAACTCCGCTTTCTTAGCCTTAAGCTGCTCAATAATGCTTTTTACCTTTTGAAGCTGAGCTTTGACCTTATCGTTTTCCTCAGACCAGGCAGCTGTCATATCCTCCGGTATGCTTCCGGTCAGTTCCTTTATTTTGGCTTCTACAGCGGCTCTTCTGCCTTCAAGTTCACCTGCAAGACGGCTTGCCTCCGCACTTAAGCTGTGGGCTGAACGGTCAGCATCATCACGTTCCGCTCTAAGCTTTTCAAGCTTCTCTTTTGTAGGCGCATTTTCAGAATGCTGTGCTTTGTCAGGGTGATGCACCGAACCGCACACCGGACAAGGCTCGCCCTCTTTCAGTGAAGCCGCTATAATACCTGCCTGCTCATTTAAAAAGGCTGAATTTGCCTGTATATACTGCCTGTCAGTTTCCTCAGCCTTTTCATTTGCTTTTGCAAATCTTTCCCTCAGCTTTTCAAGATCATCAGATTTATTCTGATACTCTTTGATCAGCGCTGAAACATTTTCAAGCTCACTAAGCTTCTTCTTCAGATCTGCATAACCTGCCTCTTCTCTTGCCAGCTCCTCAGCTGTATCAGAAAGCTCACGGCGTTTAACCTCTTTATTCTGAATTTCAAGCTCTGTTTCGTTATATTGTTCTTCCTGAGAAACCAGCTCCCTTTCCAGCTTTCCAAACTCTTCCTCTGCATTTTTCAGCTCATCACCGCTCTGTTTGTACAATGCAATACTTTCAAGCGCCTTGTTAAGAAGATCTGCCTTTGCTTCCTCAGCCTGTTTAGCATTTTCCAGCTCTGCTTTTTTCCTGCCGCAGTCCTTAAGTCTGTCACGTTCTGCAATGCTGGCATCAATTATATCTGTCAGCTTTGATATGTCCTCTTCCAGCTTAATTCCAAGCTTCTTAAGTGATTTTATCCTTTCACTGTTTTCAGCGGTCTGCTGTTTTTTACTATCAGATTCATCATAATCAGAAAGCTTAAGCTCCTCTGCTCCCAGCTGCTTGCTAAGCTTTTCAGCCTCCGGCAATGCAGCCAGCTTCTCCTCATGAAACTTTCTCAGCTGATCAGCCTCTGCTTTGTTTTCATCTATATCTTTGTTCAGCTCTTTTAGTCCGGCTTCAAGATTCAGTCTTTTTTTGCCGTTTTCCAGCCTTGCATTCACTGCCTCAAGCTCAGCTGTTACCTGCTCTGTCTCACGCTGACAAATTCCGCTGCTGACCTTATCAAGACTGATCATTTTCTCTGCCAGAGATATGATATCTTCAAGAAGCAGCTTATTTCCCTTTGCAAGCTCAAGCTCAGAATTCAGCTGGTCATCTCCTATAGGTCTGAGCTGGCTGATATACTGCTCTGCCGATCTGAGATACTGCTCCCTTTCACGGCTAAGCTTAAGTTCTTCCTCCTTAAGCTTTTTTTGCAGCTTATTGAAATACTCTGTTCTGAAAAGCTTGCGGAAAATTTCACTCCGCTCCTCGGTCTTAGCATTAAGAAGCTTAAGAAAATCTCCCTGTGCTATCATTGCTATCTGAGTGAACTGATCACGGTCAACGCCCATTATTTCTCCGATTTTATCAGCTATATCCCTTTCTTTTGTAATAGGTATATCTTCACCCTGACAGTAAAATTCCGCAAAAGCAGGCTGTGAGGTTGTTCCTGAACCTCTGCGCTTTGGTCTTTCATAAGCAGGTCCACGCCTTATGCGATACTCCTTATCTTTATACTCAAAGATCATATCAACATATGTAGCTGTATCAGGATAAGCATACTTTGACCTTAGCATTTTTGAATCTCTGATGCTTCCGCTGGGTTCACCGTACAAGGCATAGGTTATAGCATCGAAAATGGTTGTCTTTCCGGCTCCGGTATCGCCTGTGATAAGGTATATGCCGCTCTTGCCGAGCTTATCCATATCAATGATCGTCCTGCCCGGATATGGTCCGAAAGCGGATATCTCAATTATCTTCGGTCTCATTTTCACTGCCCTCCCAGATAGTTTCTATCATTTTTCTAAGATACTCCGTCTGTTCATCACTAAGCGGACTGCCGTTTCGCTTTTCATAGAATTCACCAAAAAGCTCCAGCGGCGATCTGCTCTGTGCATCTGCTGCTGAATATTCTCCGCTCCCTGCACGGCTGCGCTTATTGTCATAGCTCAGCTTCATTATATTCGGGAACTTTATCCTCAGCGAAGACAGCACATCCGGCAGCTCCTCTTCATCTGTGAGGATTATACTAATATAATCCTCCGAATAATTCATTGCTGATATATTTGCATAGCTATCCCTGATCTGACGCATATCCCTGAGCGGTCTAAGAGCAACACGCTCCGTACTGACATTTCCTTCCCCGTCTATATCAACAAAAAGCAGGACCTTTTCATGATCCACTTCTGACAGTGAATATTTCAGAGGAGTGCCGCTGTACATTATTCTCTCGCTGCCTACCTGCTGCTGGCGGTGGATATGTCCGAGAGCAGTATAATCAAAGCCGTCAAATACCCACGATTCGACGTTTTCAATTCCGCCTACAGTCATTTCCTCTGAACCGCCTGCTGATGCTCCTGTAACAAACTGGTGAGCGATCAGTACATTCCGTCCATTTTCAAAATCAACATTCATCGCTGTTACCGCTGCATTTACTGCATCGGTATAGTCAGCTATCCTTACCTCGTCATTCTCAAAAAATCCCCTGACATGAGCCGGCCGGATAAACGGCAGCAGATAAAATCTTACCTCACCATATTCATCTTTCAGCACAACAGGCTCTGTCCTGCCACGATATACCGGCGAGAAATATATCCCCTCGCCCTCCATTATCCTTGCTCCGAATGCAAGACGCTCCGCTGAATCATGATTGCCGCTTATTGCCATTACCGGCAGCTTCCTGTCATGAAGAGAATTTATAAACCCGTCAAAAAGTGTTACCGCTTCTGCCGGCGGTGTCTGACGGTCATATATATCTCCGGCTATGATCACACAGTCCGGCTTTTTTTCATCTATAATATCAAGTATCTGATCAAGAATATATTTCTGATCTTCAAGCATTGAGTATTCATTAACTCTTTTGCCGAGGTGAAGGTCGGCAAGATGTAATATCTTCATCGTATCCCCCTGTTTCATACCGCACGGTAGCGGTTCGGTGTCATTCCGGTCTCTGCTTTAAAGCGACGGAAAAAATACTTTTCATCATCATATCCGCAGCGCTGTGAAATAGCTCCGAGACTGAGCTGAGTTGTAAGAAGAAGGTATTTTGCCAGATACATTCTGCTGCGGATTATATCCTGCTGAAAACTTATCCCGAAAAATTCTTTGTATGTGCTGCGGAAATAAGCCTTGCTGTGGTTCATGAGTCTGGCAATATTATCAACGGAATATTCCTGCTGCGGTTCACGGTATATCATCGTCCTCATTTCCTCATATCTGGAAAAATTAGGTTCAGTCCGCATTTCAGCATACTTTCTGACCTCCTGATTTATCCTCTCCATAAGGCTGCTGGAAATGTCATCAAAAACAAGCTCTGCCGCCGGCTTGCTGGTTACCGCTATTATCGGGAACTCTGCCATTGAGCTTCCTCCTTCAAGGGCTGTATGCAGCACCTGGGTATAGATCCTGTCTGCCGTTTCTTCCAGTGACAGCTCACTTCTTCCAACAGTCGCTTTTATGAACTGATTCTCAGATATCCTTCCGCTGAAACTAAGACCGCTGCTGTTCTGTTCAAGGATCCTTGCAGTCTCCTTTGCCCTTGCAATATCAGCCTTTTTCAGGTCAAGGCTCAGACCGCCGGAAAATACATTGTTCCTTATCATTATTACATCAACTGTACTGTCAGGCGATGCTGCCGCTGCATATTCCAGCTCGGTCTTTATTCCCTCTTCATTATACAAACCTGTCACTGAATCATGATTTGAAGAGAGATCTATACACTCCAGCAAAGTGTCCATGTCATTTTTCAATCTCAGGTACTCCAGTGCATTCGAGGCTATTTTCAGCCAGTCCCGGAAGATGATATCATATGAATCCGCATCGGTGTACTGGAGAATAAAATATCCGAAGCTCCTGCCGGAAAAAAATATCGGCGCACAGTAAAGTATCAGCTGGTCGCTTGATCTGTAAACAGCTGAGCTGGGATAAAGCTCTGATTCCCGGAAACATACCTGCGGAAGCTCTATGCCGTCCGGCCTCATTATGGTATGGCAGATCATAAGATCAGAGCCAATTTTTTCCGAGCTGCACCAGTTGTCATGCAAACATAGATATAACCCCTTAAGATCCCGTATCAGATACACAAACTCCTTGAGAACTGTTATATAGTCATCTATGGAACGACAGGTCGTCAGCTGCTGCTCAAAATTTCCCACCAGATTCAGCTGGCTGTAATACTGATCACGGCGTATCTTTTCCAGCTCCTTGCTGAATATTCTCATATCCGTTCCGCATTTGCAGCTGCTGCCTGCGATCAGCCTTCCCTTAAGCTCCGGCAAAGGAAGCTCGCTTCCGGTTATTTTATTGTAAAGCTTGACAAAGGCTATCGCTCCCATATCTTCACGGTTTCTCAGATATGTTGTGAGGACGGGAGCGTGCATGAATCTTTCGCCTATGTATTCATATCCAACAACTGTGATATCTTCCGGTATCCTTACACCCCCGTTTACAAGTGCATCGCAAAGTCCGAAAGCCATATAATCATTGGTGCAGGCTGTTGCCTGAGGCATTTTTCTTTTTCCGGAGATATAGTCTATTGCCAGCTGTTTTCCGCTGGTATTCCAGAAATCACCGTATATCACCTTTTTTTCATCAAAATGTATTCCGTGGGATTCCAGCGCCCTGCGGTAGCCTTCAACTCGCTGGTGAGAAGTGGGCATCGCATCAAAACCAGTGAGCAGGTCAATATCCGTAAAACCATGAACTGTTATAAGATGCTCAGTCAGCTCAAAAATATCACTCTCGACATCATCGACCACACAGTCCATTCCCGGTATCTCCGCTGCCACTGCCACAACAGGTGTCTCAGGCCGTGACATAAGATAATTATAGATCTGCTGCTGAATTTCAGGATTGAGTATGGATTCTGCTGAAAGTATAAATCCGTCAAACTTACTGCACATTATCAGGTCGTATATCCGGTTTTCGACCTCTACCTCTGCATAATACTTCTCTGAATTGTAAATATTCGACAGAACTGCTACATCTGCTCCCACTTCACGGGCATATTTTATTATCCCTCTCAGCTGCTGTTTCTGCTCTGATTCAGCTGCACGGGCTGTTATCACTCCTATCAGCGGAACATTTTTATCCATACTCTCACCTCCTTCATCATTCAACTGTTATATAATGTGTTATTTCCGCAGCCTGTTCCCTTGTAAGCTCTTCGACCAGAAGTATCTCATAGACATTTTCATATCCGCCTTTCAGCTCTCTTATCTCAATTATCCTGTCAGCGATATGATCATCCACATAAGGCAGCAAAATAAGTATCTCCTTGTCTGCGGTGTTGATATTAATTGGAATATGATCTTCAAGTTTTAGTCCTGGATCTTCAAGTTTAGGTTCAGTAACTTCTTCCTGCTGATGATCCTGTACAGCTTCTGTCTGCTCTTCCGCTTCCTGGAAATAAACTGGCTCACGCACATATATGCTGGCTTTTATCTTATCAAATATGCCCTCGCCGATTCCTGGAACAAGCATCAGCTCTTCAATATTCCTGAAACCGCCGTTGGCTTCACGGTAATCCACTATCTCTGCTGAAAGCTTTTCACCTATGCCGCTGAGCTCAGCCAATTTCTCAGCCTCAGCTGTATTGATATCTATGTACAGCGGCTCTTCTGTTTTTTCAGCTGTTGTATCGGTTTCAGTCACAGTTGGATATACCGGCTCACGCACATATATGCTGGATTTTATCTT
>CAMNFW010000090.1 GCA_946537565.1 uncultured Ruminococcus sp.
TATAAAACAAATCCACAACAAAGTCAATACTTCATTTAAAATTTTTTTAGCTCACGTTTTTTTAGCTCACGTTGACGCTCGCTAAAGCTCGCTCACTCTTTCTGTGATTCGTTACATTTCGATCGCATACGGCGCAAAATCTGCTCCGGTACTTTATGGTGCGGCTATTTCTGTAATTCGATTTTGTATCATGTTACTTTTTTAGCAGCGGCAATTCAGTGTCAGGTTACTTTTCAACGAACGGCGGTATAGTTTCAGCATACTTTTTTCACGGTCGGCGATTATGGTTCTCTTCAAAAACTCACATTCACCGAAGCTTTTGCCGTTTACAGATTCCTGCTTCTTATCCTCTTGCTTCTTTCAGCTTATGAGTTTTCTTCCGCTTCTCTGATAATGCGGTCGAGGCGTTCGATAGCGCCGGAGTTGAGCTTTTCGGTGAGCCGAACACGATCCACCTCGTTTTTAAGCTCCCTCATCTCCGAAGCGATCTTCTTCATTATCTCTTTATTTTTCTCCTGCTGATCTTCGAGGGCGCACACCCTTTTTATCAGGTCGTTTATGTTCAGCGCAAGGACTTCATTGGCGGCATTCTGTTTCTCGCCGAATTCAGTGAGCTTGGCGGCTGCACTGAATGTTCCCACCTTTTCGTGTCCGTCGAAGGTAAGCATTTTTTCGTTGGTCAGTTTTCTGTCTGCCATAATTTTCACTTCCTTTTGCTAAGCTCGCTTCTCCACCAGTCAAGTGTATCCGCAATAGTCTGTTCCAGGCTTATCTCTGCTCTCCAGCCGGTGCAGCTGTATATCTTTGAAACATCAGGCTCTATGACCGGTATATCAGAAGCTCTCATTCTTGAAGGGTCAGGCTTTACCGTGACTGTCATTCCGCACAAACCCAGCACTGTGTCCAGCACACTCTGTATGCTCACTGCCTTTCCCCGTCCAACATTGTAGACCTCGCCCGGAACGCCTTTTTCCGCCAGCAGCCTGTATGCCCGGACTATATCTCTCACATCGGTAAAATCCCGCTTTGCTGCAAGATTTCCAACGCTTATCTCCGGTGCCTTAATTCCCAGTTCTATCTCAGCTATCTGCCGGCAGAAGGCTGAGATCACAAATGTGTCAGACTGTCCGGGACCTGAATGGTTGAAGGCTCTGACCATTATTGTGTTCAGTCCGAAGCTCCGGTGATATATCTCGCCAAGCATCTCCTGACAGACCTTTGTGGCTGCGTAAATGTTTCCGGGGTGAAGGCTCACGCTCTCTTCAAGCGGACACGCTCCTTCCGGAAAATAGCCGTATTCTTCACCAGAACCTATAAGCAGAACTGCCGCTTTGCTGCGGTTTTTCTTTACAGCTTCAAGCAGATTTATCGTGCCGATAACATTGACCTGCGCCGTCAGCTGCGGCTCCTTCCACGATACTGCCACTGAACTCTGCGCCGCAAGGTGAAAGATCACATCAGGCTCTTCCTCGGCTATCGTCCTTTCCACTAAATCCGGAACGGTCATATCCATTCCCTTTATATCATTTTCGGGGTCGGCTTTTAATGCGGTGCTTCGCACCGCATATCCGGCGGCTTCAAGCAAAGCTTGAAGCCGCCTTCCTGCGAAGCCGCCGCCGCCTGTGATAAGGGCTTTCATGTATTATCCCCGCCGGAGAGATAGCTGTAAAGCAGCTGTATAACATCTCTCTCGTCGAAATGCTTTTTAACTCTTTCGGCAGCATTTCTGCCCAGGGTCTCACGGAGATTCTTATCGCCAGCCAGCTTGTTTATTGCAGCTGCCAGCAGCTTTGTATCCGAAGGCGGAACAGTCAGTCCGGTCTTTCCGTGAAGGCTGACATGAGGCACTCCCGAAGGCAGCGATGTATTGATAACGGGCTTGCCGTAGACCATTGCCTCCAGCTGTACTATTCCAAAGGCTTCACTCTTGACCACCGACGGCAGCACGAATATATCACAGTCAGCATAAGCCTGCCTCAGCTGCTCGTCCGGCAAAAATCCCAGGAAATGCACCTTGCTGCTCAGTCCATATTTATCTGCAAAGCTTTTAAGCTCTTTTTCAAGCTCGCCTGTTCCGGCAATAAAAAGCTCACAGTTGCGGACTCTTCTGAAGGCTTTCAGCAATACGTCGATGCCTTTGTAATAAACCAGCCTGCCGGTGAAAAACACCTTTACCCGTCCCGGCTCAGTCAGCTTGTCTGTCAGGAACGGAACACGCTCAACTGCAAGATATTCCTCCGGTATTATGCCATAGGGAAGTATCCGGCATTTATACTGAAATTCCGGCAGAAAATCTGAGCCGTCCACATGACCCTGAGTGGCTGTAAGGATACAGTCTGCCCGTTTCAGCAGTTTCAAAAGCAGCGGCTTGTAAAAGAACATCAGCTTCTTCTGCTTGACGATATCGCTGTGCCATGAAAGCACTAATCTGCCTTTGAAGCCTGAAAGCATGACGGCTAAATCTGCTAAAGGGAATGGAAGATTGATGTGTACCACATCTGCCTGAGCTGACATTTTTTTGAACAGCTTTATAAATGAGACCGAGACCGGACAGGAGAAATATGTTCCCAGGCTGCCTGCCCGGACTATCTCGCAGCCGTTAACTCTCTCATACACGGTCTTTCCACGCTCATCACGGCAGACCAGTGTCTGGACCTCAACTCCGTCTATCTGACCCAGCTCCTCGGTATATTGTCTGACAAGGCTCTCGATACCGCCGACATGGGGATAATAAGCCTTGTTAACTTCCAGTATCCTAAGCTTCTTATTCATCGCAAAGCTCCTTATATACAGCAAACAGCTTTTCTGCTGAGCTTTCCCAGGAGAAAGTTTTTGCCCTTTCCATGCCTTTTTGTGAAAGCTCCTGTCTCAGCTGACTGCTGCTGTGAATTTTCTCAAATCCTTCCGCAATATCCTCAGCGGAATCGTATCTGCACACAACCGCACAGTCTCCCACAACCTCCGGCAATGACGCTGCATCTGAGGTCAGCACCGGCACTCCGCAAGCCATTGCCTCCAGCGGCGGCATTCCAAAGCCTTCATACAACGACGGAAATACAAATGCTTCTGCTCCGCACATCAGCGGACATATCTCTTCTGAGCTGATGTATTCCGTGAAAACTACTCTTCTGCCCAGCTTAAGTTCCTTGGCCTTGTTGTAAATCCCTTCGCAGAGCCAGCCTTTTCCGCCGGCAAGTATAAGCTTCGGGGCTTTGCCTTTTCTGTGTCTGAGGAAGATGCTGTAGGCTTCGATGAGCCGCTCCAGGTTTTTTCTTGGCTCGATAGTTCCGAGATAAAGAAAATAATCCCCTTCAATGCCATGGTTCTGTTTAGCCTTTTCGATGAGGTCATTGTCGGTGCAGGGAGCGAATCTGTTCAGGTCAACTCCGCAGTGTACCACCCGAAGCTTATCTTCAAACTGCGGATAATATTTTATTATCTCAGACTTTGAAAACTCCGACACTGTTACTATCCTGTCGGCTCTTTCCATTGATTTTTTCAGACCAATGTCCAGCATATATTTTGTTCTGCCACGGACTGTCTCAGGAAATGCCTTATAAGCCATATCGTGGACGGTCACAACGGTCTTTCCGTGGACTCCGGGCGGAACGATGAAATTGAAAAAGTGGGTAAGGTCTGCGCTTTTGCCGAAGAATCTGCTGTACGGCACAGGCAGGAGCGTTGAAGCTGCTCTATAGGCAAATCCCGAAAAATGGGCAATATTCACACCTATTTTTCCTGCCCGGAAGGGTTTCAGCCTTTCAAGCTTTATCTCATCGTCCTTTCGTGAGAACAGGTTGAAGGTATATTTTTCCTCCGGGTGAAGCTTTGCCATTGCAGTTGTCTGTCCAGCCTCGCACCAGCCTACACCGGTCATTTTCTCGCCTATCAGCGGAACTGCATCAAAGGCTATTTTCATTTGAAGTTTCCTCCTGAAATACTCTCACGCAGCGTAATAACATACTCTGCCACGTCCTCGGCTTTGAAGCCTTTGCGCTTTGTTCCTATCTCACGGTCGGCAGCGGCATCGAAGCGGATAAGTGCTTCATACTCTATCATTCCGCCTTCCTTTGCTGCAAAGACAATGCTGTTCAGCTCGTCCAGCATTTCCATTACTTTTTTCTGATCCAGTCCCGGTGAACTGGTTCTCAACACAAATGAACTCATCTTTACCTCCCCTAAACGATTTTGACAATTCACAATGCACAATTCAAAATTATAGTCCACTGTGCATTGCATTTTGCATTTATTTAAGAGTTTCGTGCAAGGTCTGCTTTTACCATGCGCTCAACCATTTCTTCAAAGCTTATCTCTCGCTTCCAGCCTAAAACTTTCTCTGCCTTTGAAGGATCACCCAGAAGTGCATCTACCTCAGCCGGCCGAAAATATCTGCTGTCTATGCGTATTACCGTTCTGCCTGTGGCTTTGTCTATGCCCGTTTCGTCTATGCCGCTGCCCTGCCACTGCAATTCTATTCCTGCACACCGAAATGCTTTCTCCGCAAATTCCCTCACCGTCCTTGTCTCACGGGAGGCTACTACATAATCATCCGGTTTTTCCTGCTGTAGCATCAGCCACATCGCTCTTACATAATCTTTTGAATGCCCCCAGTCACGGGCTGCGTCAAGATTTCCCAGAGTGAGACAGTCCTGCTTTCCAAGACTTATCTTCGCTGCTGCATCTGTTATCTTCCGGGTAACAAATTCCAGTCCCCTGCGCTCGCTCT
This sequence comes from uncultured Ruminococcus sp., assembly GCA_946537565.1. Taxonomy (GTDB): domain Bacteria; phylum Bacillota; class Clostridia; order Oscillospirales; family Ruminococcaceae; genus Ruminococcus. The sequence continues at coordinate 4,727 of CAMNFW010000090.1, forward strand.
CATGATTGAAAAGTATCCCCGAACAGGTGAACATCCCATAGCTCTCACGATAATTCTTTGTTATCCAGTGACCGTATAGCTTCGCCGCTCCATACGGACTTCGGGGATAAAACGGAGTATCTTCATTCTGCGGTGTCTGCTGTACCTTTCCGAACATCTCCGATGTCGATGCCTGATAAAACCTTGCGTCCGGCTTTGCCAGCCTTACAGCTTCAAGTATATTCGTTACACCAACTGCGTTCACATCTGCTGTGGCTGCCGGTACGTCCCAGCTTGCCGCTACATATGACTGCGCTGCCAGATTATATACCTCGTCCGGCTGCGACTGCCTGACCGCATTTATCAGCGATACAGCATCCGTCATATCTCCGTATATCAGCGATATCCTGTCCTTGATATGGTCTATGCTGCCAAAATCTACCTTTGCCTTTCTCCGCCATAAACCATACACCCTGTATCCCTTTTCCAGCAGAAGCTCCGCAAGATATGAGCCGTCCTGCCCGGTTATGCCTGTTATTAGTGCATTCTTCATTCAACCGCTCTCCTTAAACAAGCTCAGTTCTGCCGTTTTCTTTCAGCTGAGCTATTACCTTTTTTACGTCCTGTGTGCTGTCCTTTGAGCAAACCAGCAGCACGTCCTCTGTGTCAACTATTATTATATCCTTGAGCCCTACTGCTGCCACAAGCCTTTTTCCGCCGCAGACAGTGGTTTTTCTTGTGTCAACTGCTATAACATCACCGTCGATATAATTTTTGTTATCGTCAGTTTCATTGATGCGCTCCATCGCCAGCCAGCTGCCTACATCGTCCCAGCCAAAATTTCCCGGAACTGTAAATATCGACGATGCCTTCTCCATTATTCCAAAGTCTATGGATTCCGACGGAAATGCTTCATATTCCTTTACAAGTGTTTCTGTGAAATCCTCTGTTCCAAAGGCTGCACCTATCCTCAGTGCCCCTTCATATACCTCCGGCATGAATTCCTTAAGATTCGCCAGTATGGACGAGGTCTTCCATACAAACATTCCGCTGTTCCAGAAATACCGCTTCGATGATACATATTTCTTTGCAGTTTGCAGGTCAGGCTTTTCCTTAAAGCTGTCCACCTCAAAAGCATAGGCTTCTTCTGTTCCCGGCACTACTATTTTAATGTAGCCGTAACCGGTCTCAGGATATGTCGGCGTGATTCCCACCGTCACCAGATTTTTCTGCTCCTGAGCTTTTTTTACCGCCCTTTTCAGTGTCCTGATATATATATCCTCATAGCCGATAAGATGATCTGAAGGCAGCACCAGCATCATCGACTCACCGTATTTTTTCTCAATAACAGCTGCTGCATACGCTATACAGGGAGCGGTGTTCCTTGCACACGGCTCGGTGAGTATATTCTCCTCCGGTATCTCCGGAAGCTGCTCCATTACCAGCTCCTTATACGCTGCATTCGTTACAATAAATATATCCTCCGGCGCAGAAAGGGGCTTTATCCTGTTAACAGTCTTCTGTATCATTGTCATGCCGTCTGCTGTCAGAGACAAAAACTGCTTCGGAAAACTGTTCCTGCTCTTCGGCCAGAATCTTTCTCCTCTTCCGCCTGCCATTATAACTGCTGTTGTTTTCATTTGTTATCCTCTTTTCTTTTATTATCAGTATTTATAACTCCCTCGCCGGAAGCTGCATTGGTCTTCGGCGGAAACAGCATGGTCTTCAGCGTCATCAGCACGATCTGAAGATCAAGCCGCAGAGAGTAGTTTTCTATATACATAAGATCCATTTTCAGCTTGTCATACGGGGTGGTGTCATAAACTCCTGTCACCTGTGCATAGCCCGTCAGCCCGGCTTTCACCTTAAGACGGAATGCAAACTCCGGCATATCCTTTTCATATTCCGCATAAAACTCAGGTCTTTCCGGTCTCGGTCCCACTACAGACATTTCTCCACGCAGTATATTTATAAGCTGCGGCAGCTCATCCATTCTTACCTTTCGCAGGAACCTTCCCACCGACGTTATCCGGGGATCATCGTCAGATGCAAGCTGAGGCCCTCCCTCACGCTCTGCATTTACTACCATGCTGCGGAATTTGTATACATAAAATTCCTTTCCGTCTGCCGTCAGCCGCTTCTGTTTGTAAAGCACCGGACCGCCGTCATGAAGCTTTACCGCCGCCGCTGCTGCCAGCATGAACGGACTCGCTATTATCAGCGCTATCACTGAAAATACTATGTCAAACGCTCTCTTCACAAACCTCTGCTCTACGTCAAGTCCATAATTCCTGCACAGCATCAGCGGTGTGTCAAACAGCCGTATGTCGTCTGCTCCTCTTATTATAATATCGGATATTTTAGGTGCAATATACGCCCTTATGGAATGCTCAAAACAAAACTTAAGATAATCATTCCGCTTCTCTCCGGCGAGGTCGCAGATTATTACTCCTTCATATTTAAGAATAAGCTCTTCGATTTTTTCAACAGGCTCATTTGCACTCACGGACTCGCATATCATGTATTTGTCAACACGCTGGCTCATTTTCAGTACAAGCGCCGCCGCCTGATGACTTCCGTATATTATTATCAGTTTCCGGGGCGGATATATGGTGAAATACAGCCTCGTGGTAATCAGTGTCCACAACGCAATGAACCCAAAATCCGCAAAAGTCATCACCAGTATCGGTGTCACCGGCATGAAATGTCTGCCGATAAGACTTACCATGAAATATGCCGCTGTGTCTACACATATCATCGACAAAAGCTGGGAATAAAACATATCCGTCTTCTTAAGATATCCAAGCTTGAAGCCGCCGTATGCCTTGAAAAATATCCATACCAGCATTCCGTACAATCCGATCAGCGTCCAGTTTCCACGGCGGTAAAACGGAAAAACTATCGCCGTACTGTAATATTTGTACCATACAAATGCAAACCCTGCGGTGAGTATCATCACCAGTATCAGCGCTGAACCAAACAGTATCAGCCTTTTATAAAGATCTCTTTTACTTACCATAATTATTTTCGCAGCAATCGCTGCTGTTGTTCTCCTTGAAATTATCTTTCTTTTCACTGCGGCTGATTGCGTATTTCTATGCTTCCTTTTTCAGCCAACACACTTTTATTATATCAAACCCGTTCCGGACTGTCAACCATTTTTTCTTTTTTTGAGAAATGAATAGATTTTTATGGATTTTTATGTTACAATTGCATTGCTTTTAACGATTATTATAGTAGGAGCAAAATAATACAAAAAAATTTGTCCGCAGCTATTGACAAAT
>CAMNFW010000091.1 GCA_946537565.1 uncultured Ruminococcus sp.
TGAAATACCAGCCGTAACGGGCGATTTTGCCGTTAACAGTTTCTTCGGAGGTGAAAGTATTGTAAACATCAGCAACTGTAATACCGGGGACAGCTTTAAGCTGTTCTGAGAAGGAATCCATGATAAGCTTTAATTCAGGAAGGAGCTGATCGAGGGCTTCTTTTTTGCTGCCGGTGAAAGCAGCGGCATAATAATCCTGATTATACTGCATGGGATTATATATAGTCTGAACGATGACCTGAGCGTCCGGATTTATTTCCTTGATCTGGGCAACAGCCTGCTGGATATTAGGGATCACCTGAAGTTCGATAAGTCTGGTATATTTTTCATAGTTTTTGTTATTTGAGGTGAAGCGGATATTTTTAGAGAGCTTGTCGATCTCATCAAGAAGGGTGAGCTTGTGGGCGGTGGTAGAAGCAAATTCCTTGAGCTTATCAGTATCCAGCATCTGAAGAACAGTGCGTAGGCTGGGCTCATCAGGAATATCAGCTGATGTATAGCCGTCGGCGAGGGAATTTGTATTGGAAGCAATGGTAAGCAGACCCTTTGAAGCAAATTGAATTATATCATTTCCGCCGATAGAGATTATGACATAATCAGCATTTTTGATAGCATTATACTGGTCGGTGTTAATTGTGCTGAGCAAGTTTATAAGGTCGATAGAGTTGTCACCGGAAACAGCATAGTTTTCAACACTGCCGCCAATATAGTCAGCGATGATCTCACCGTAGTTATATTCATTGGCATCAAGACCGTAGCCGGCAGCGATGCTGTCGCCTAAAACAATGATATTTTTTCCGTTTCCATAGCTTTCAGCAGATGCGCTTACAGCACCAAAGGAGCCGAAGGCAATAGCGGAAGCCATCAGAGAAGATATTATTTTTTTCATGATTATTCCTCCTGAAAAAATTTGTTTGTCCGGATTATAAGGACAAGTTAATTATATCGTAAAATGACCGTCATGTCAAGAGCATGGAAATTAATTCATTTACAAATAAAGCTGCCGGAAAAATGTAAAGTTTTGTAAGAGCAGCGGCTTAGAATTGGGTATTAAACTGTGATTTCTGGCTTTTGACTTCTAATTGCACAGATTTATGAAGAAAAAAGATATTACTTTCTACATTGGAGATATTGAAAAAACAGAATAATAATGATATAATTAACAGTGTCCTTATTATTAATTGAATTATGCTGCCAGATATATCGGAAAGGGGAAAAATGAAAATGAAGAGTTTCAAAGCAGTCTCCGCAGCTGTGATCTGTGTGCTGATGACCTTTGCTTCCTGCGGAAATCAGTCTGAAGATGCAGCAGAGCCAACTACAGAAAAAACTGTAAGAGTTGCCTCTACTCCGATAGATGAGCAGATCATAGGAATATGGTCGAACGGTACAAGCGGATATGAGTTTACCAGCGATCATGATGTTTCACTGATAATGGATTATTCCTCACTTGTAAAGTTTAATGCAGACGGTTCAGTTACCGTTAACGGTACTGTGATCCCGAAGGAGGATGTTACTGCCGAGGGCAACACTGTAAGTATCGTGCATAAGTATGAGGAATTTGACGAGCCGGTGGACGTAATGGAACTGGAAAAGCTCAGCAGCTCCGGCAGTGGATTTGACGGTGAATATCTTTTTACCGGCGGAGATTATAAGGCTGCTGTTGCAGTAAGTCTTGGTGTGGAAGCAGATTCCATAACTTTAAAGGGCAAGGTGGACGGTGACAGTTTTATACTGACAGCTGAAGCCTTCTGCAAGTTCGAGACCAATAACGGTGTGCTGGAGTTATTCGGAGAAGACATGAATTATGTTGATTCAAATGCCACATCTGTAAAGTATACCTATTCAATTGACGGTGATGAGCTAAAGCTGACCTATGAGGATTTAGGCACAGAGGTTTATCAGCGTCAGAAGCAGGAAGGCTGAGTGAATGAAAAGAATAATTAGTTCATTTGTTATATTGACCGCAGCGGTATCTCTTGTGTCCTGCGGAAAGAAACAGGCATCATACAGCGAAAAGGCTGTCGTTCCTACAGAAATTGCCACAGAGCCTTCTACTGAACCTACAACTGTTCAGCTGCATGAAAAGCATGATTATGAGCAGGGGATACTCAAAGGCACCTGGAGCAGTCCATATATGGATCTGGAGATCGTTGATGACACTAACGTCAGCATAATCTGGGACATAACAGATGTATTGTTCTTCACTAATGACGGCGGCTGCATGATAGACGGAGAGACTTACAGTCCGGACGAGGTAGCTTCAGACGGCTCTGAGATCAAGGTTTTAAGCCATGAAAATACCGGCGAAGATGAAAGCGTGCTGCTGTGCATGAAGAGGATAGATGAAACAGAGGGCGAAGGTCTTGACGGAGAGTATATCCTTGAAGAATGTGAACTGCTGAGCTATTTCGCATATGACGAGACACAGGATATAGATATGCCGGAAATGCGTATACTGGTTTCCGGTGAGCTGTGCGATCTTAAATATAAGGATATAGTTAATTATTCACAAAATGGTGATGAGGTAACTCTCACAGGAAAGTATATAGACTATGCCGGATTTGAAGACGGGGCTGTTCTGAGCTTTGTAATGGAAGGCGATGTCTGCACACTTTATTACGGCGGAGTCGGGGAGACTCTTGAATTTACTAAAAACAGCGGAAATTGATCTGCTGAAATTATATAAGGAGAATAAATTATGAAAAGATTATTTGCTGTACTTGCAGCCTGCATGACAATTACTTGTGCATTTGCATCCTGCGGAAAAAATTCACAGAGTGAATCAACAAAGCAGGCAGAGGAGACTACTGCTGCTGCTGATACAACCACAGAGGAAGCTGCTGAGGAAACTACAGAGGCTGCTACTGAGGAGGAGACTACAGAGGCTGAAACTACTGCTGCTTCTGATGAAGATGATGAGGCTGCTGATTTAATCAGCGGACTTGAGGAAGAGCTTGAAGATCTGGAAGATGAAGGATCCGGAGAAGTAGCTGGTGAATTTGCTGACAGCTATTCAAATATCTCAAAAATAGTTTCTGACAGCTACAAGGGCTCTGACGATATTACTGGTGTATGGTATTCTGACGAAATGGAATGTGCGCTGAGCTTTACAGATTCTAAGGTTCTTGGCATCATGGTAGATATTTCAGAAGAGATGTGGTATGATGAGAAGGGCGTAGTTCATTTTGTTGGTCAGGATGACGAAAGCATGGCTGATTACTGCAAATATGACGGTTCAACACTTCAGTTCCTGATCGACGTTGATGATGTAGAATCTGATATGATGACTCTTAAGCGTAAGGGTGATGCTGATCCTAACAGTGCTTATGGTATGTACGAAATGGTAAGCGGTATGTTCTATGATCAGCAGGTTGCTAACTATTCAGCTCTGGCAGAATCACCTGAGATCGATGCAATTCTTGGTAATGAGTCATTGATCATTTTAATCAATGTAGGCTCTTATACTATCGACGGAAGCAGGGTAGTATTTGATAAGGATGCAGCTGCAATGCTGGAGCTTTCCGAGGAAGATGCGTACATGGATTTCGAGGTTAAGGGAAATACTCTTACACTTGATGACGGCGGAGATGTTATCACTTTAAGCAAAGTAAACTGAAAATAAAAAATCAAGCCTGCGGTTCAATAAGAATCGCAGGCTGTTTTTATTTGTCTGAATCGTCATCAACGATTTTTTGGTAATTATCTTCCTCTTCCTTTTCCTTTGCCATTTTTTCTTCTTTTTTTGCGGAGGAGGACTTGCCTTTTCGGCTCTTTGCCATAAGCAGAACTGCAAATACAGCAGCGAGTATTATTAATCCGGCAGCAATGACGATGAAGGCAGTTTTTTTCAGATTTTTGTCAATACAGGAGTAGCTGATCTTACTGCTCTTTGCATATTTTTCGCCGGCGGAGCCTGAAAATACGCTCATTTTGAAATCCACATATTTATTATACTCACCGGTCTCAGAATCCTCAGAAAAACCAAAGGCATTGTCTCCGATAGAAGTTACAGTTTTGGGGATACTAACCTGTTTCAGGTTTCCGCAGGAGAGGAATGCACCCATGCCGATGTCCTTTACACCCTCCGGGATAATAACTCTTTCCAGTGCCTGACAGTTATAGAAAGCACCCTCGCCGATAGATTCGACGGTAGTAGGAATATCCAGTGTTTCAAGGGAAATGCAATATTTGAATGCGATAGGAGCGATAGTAGCAACACCCTGAGCCATATCAATTTTTTTAAGCTTTCCGCAGTAGCCGAAAGCGTCCTCACCGATATAGCTGACGGAGGAGGGGAGAAATACATTCTCAATATTCTCGCAGAGTGAAAATGCACCTGGTTCAATGGATTTAACTGAATCCAGAACATAGACATCTCCGGACAGGGAGGCGGAAGCTCTGTAGATGTTAGCTTTGCTGGAATTGTAGAGTATGCCGTCCTCGAAGGTAAAGGCAGCAACACCGTCAGTGTCGATATTTTCAATGGATTTGCACTCAGCGAAAGCCATGGCGCCGATTCTGGACAATCCGTCTGGAAGAGAAATTTCCTTAAGGGCAGCGCAGCCGAAAAATGCGTAAGAACCAATAGTCTTCATATTATCCGGCAGAAAAACATCAGTCAGATTAATACAGCTCATGAACATACCGCTGGGCAGATCTGTGATATTGCTGTGGATATTTACCTTTTTCAGGGAAGTGCAGCCGGCAAAAGCATTAGTACCTATAGATTTTATAGTTTCAGGGATTTCCAGTTCGGAGATGTAATTGCAGCCGGAGAAAGCCATATCACCGATAGCAGTAACTGCATAGCCGTTTCTTAGTTCTGGAATCGCAGATATAATAGCAGTTGGATCGCAGGCTGTGATAGTGTACGAACCATTGACCAGCTCATAAGTAAATGTACCGTCTGTAAGCTCCTCTTCCGGACCTTCGAGTTCGTTTACGGCGTATGAACCTAAAGGAACTGCACACAAGGTCAGAACTGCACAGGCAGCGGAGACGATAAGTTTTTTAATTGCTCTCATCATTTTGCTGATCACCGTCCTGTTCAGATTCAGAGGCAGCTTGTTTTTTCTTATCAGCCTCACGTTTTTCCTTAGCCTTAGCTTTAGCCTCGGCTTGTTTTTTTGCTTCCTTTTTCTTTTTCAGGCTTTTTCCGGTTATGAAGCCTATCACAGCGAGAATGGCAGCGCCGATAATGCTGCAAATTGTAATGAGGAAGCCTTTATTGACATTGGTATTTCCAATGCTTACGGTATCAGTAACAGTTTCAATATCATATGACTTAGCATATTTATAAGCAAGGGTATCCTTGTCGGTATAGATCTTGAAGTCGTCGATCTTAACAGAACCAGCATCAGTATTTGTTTCTTCCTCGGAGCTGATATTTTCGTTATTTTCAGCAGCTTCAGCAGCAGCCTGCGGATCGTATTTAAAACCGAAAGCATAGTCACCGATAGTTTCAAGCTTATCATAGAGTCTTACACTTTTCAGGGAAGTGCAGTTGTAGAAGGCATCGTGACCGACGCTGACGAGATCTTTTGAAAAACCGACATGATTAAGAGCAGAGCAGTTCTCGAAAGCATAGTTGCCGATTGCAGTAACATTTTTCATATCAATGCTTTCAAGGTGGGTGCTGCCGCAGAAAGCAGAAAATTCAATTTCTGTGACAGAATCCGGGAGCTTGAATTTTTTATCCTCTTTAGCCTGGGGATAAGCGATAAGCTTGGTCTTGTCCTTATTGTAAAGCACACCGTCCTTAGAAGAATAATTTCCTGCACCTTCGGTGACAGTTATCTCTCTGAGGTAAGTGCAGGTAAGGAAAGGCTCTTCACCTTCAATAGAAGTGCAGCCGCCGGGGATAGTGAGAGTGACGAGATAGTCCGGGAAAACAGCCTCACCAATAGTCTTTACGGTATCCGGGAGAATAAGCTCAGAGCATTCGCATTTAGCAAAAGCAGCCGGGAATATAGCAGTAACAGGGCAGCCGTCGATCTCATTGGGAACGATCAGGGTATCAGCCATTGAGTTGCAGACAAGGATAGTGGCTTCGCCGTTATTAACGGAGTATTCATAATCGCCGGAAGTTCTCTTGTCCATATTCTCATATTGTTCGATTATGCTGTTTGTTTCATTGGGAACGAATTCAAATTCATTCTTGTAGCCGTACTCTTCATCAACATCAGTAGAATAAGTATAAGCGGCAGAGCCATAGGAGCCGACGATAACGAAATCACTGATCGCCGATTCATTTTCATCATAACCGAAAGCGTTATATCCGATAGACTCAACACTGTCAGGAACGATGATCTTTTTCATAGCAGTGCCGAGGAAAGCACTCTGCCCCACATAGACCAAAGACTCAGGCAGATCAACATTTTCGAGGCTTGAACAGTACATGAAAGCAGCAAGGGAGATCGTTGTGGTTGACTGTGAAAATACTACATCTTTCAGGGCAGTACACTGAACAAAAGCCATAACAGGGATCTCTGTGATCTTTGACTTGCTCATATCCACTGATTCGAGAGAAGCGCTTTCACCGAAGCAGTGACGTTCGATAGCAGTGACGGTAGACGGGAATACCACCTTTTTCAATGATGTGAAATAGAACGCAGCGGTGGCAAGACTTGTGACACCTTCGGGGATATCGAATTCATCAGCGGATTTTTCAGGCGGAAAGAAGATGAGTCTGGTTTTATCCTTTGTAAAGAGAACGCCGTCAACGGAACAGAAGTCAGGGTTAGAAGCGTCAACGTTTATCTCCTCCAGAGAAGTACACTGGACGAAGGGATTTTCTGAGGAAATATAATTGACAGAAGCGGGCAGATTGATTTTTTTAACAGTAGAAACAGCGAAGGCATCAACGCCCAGCTCTGTAACTTTTTTACCGTCGATCTCCTCAGGAACGGTGACCTCTTCATCATGTGAGCCGCAGCTTTCGATGCAGATCGTATCATCATCAGTAATAGTATAGCCGAAGTCGCTGGTATAGAGAATATCTGATTCAGTATCAGCAGCTGAGGTCTCGTCCTCATTGTCGGCAAAGGAGACCGCCGCAGGAGTTGACAGGGCTGAAAAGCACAGCAGCAAGCTCATGGCAGCAGCGGCATATTTCTTATTAAGTGACATATTTTTCCCTCTCTTCAGACAGAGCAGATACCCTGTCCATAATTGCAATATAAAATCATTATATCACAAAGCTTTCAGCAATGCAATAAATTTCACATATTTTTCATTGTAAGGAACATTCAGACAACAGCGGAGGCATTAGTGATCAGGCATTTCCGGCGGTGATATATTGGATTTGGCAGGGCTGAAAAAGGCATTTCAGATAAGAGTGTGTGTATATTTCATAAAACTCTGTCAATAATATCTCCAGAAAAAGAAAGGGGAGATCATATGAATATCACACCTCAGACGTACCAGAAAATGAGCAAACGAGCTGAGCCTAAGTCAAATACAAAGGCAAATGTTGCCGCAGCATTTTTAGCAGGCGGAGGAATATGTGTATTGGGGCAGCTGCTGTTATCAGCTTTCACCTATGCTGGAATGGACAAAATTGAAGCCGGCACATGGACATCAATGATACTTGTAATGCTCAGTGCAGTATTCACAGGGGTTGGATTGTATGAGAAACTGGCGAAATATGCAGGAGCTGGAACTCTTGTACCGATAACGGGATTCTCCAATGCAATAAGCTCGTCAGCGATCGAAGCCAAATCCGAGGGCTGGGTGCTTGGAGTCGGAGCGAAGATCTTCACCATTGCCGGACCGGTGATACTTTACGGCACAAGTGCTGCTCTTGTATATGGTATACTATATTATATAGTAACAAGCTTTATGTGACGGCGGCAGAGCGTGAAAAGAAAAAAATCCCCGGCACAGCCGGGGCGAAATAAGATTAAAACAAAAATTGTGTGTAGAACAAAAGAAAGGAGACAACAAAACGAGTGTTAAT
>CAMNFW010000092.1 GCA_946537565.1 uncultured Ruminococcus sp.
CTATGACTATGGGCGACAGAATCGTTTGTATGAAGGACGGTTTCGTTCAGCAGGTCGATACTCCTCAGAACCTCTATGAGAGACCTTGCAACAAGTTCGTTGCCGGATTCCTCGGTTCACCTCAGATGAACTTCGTTGATGCTGTACTTAAGGAAGAGTACGGTCAGTATATCGTTGAGTTCGGTTCAGAGGATACAAAGACTTCCCGTGGAGTTAAGTATCAGATCATCGTTCCTGAGTCTAAGGTCGTTGACGAGCTGGCAAGCTATGTTGGCAAGGAGGTCATTCTCGGTGTTCGTCCTGAGAGTATCCACGATGAGGAAATGTACCTCTCTAATGCTACTACCGGCGTTATCGATGCTTATGTTGAAATCACCGAAATGATGGGTGCTGAGACTTATCTGTACCTGTTGTGCGAAGGAAATTCTCTCACCGCAAGAGTTAGTCCAAGATCAACTGCAAGACCTGGCGATGATATCAAGGTTGCTATTGATCCTAACAGGATCCATCTCTTCGATAAGGAAACAGAGAGAACCATTATCAACTGAAAATTTCACTTTTCATATTTATCCTTTCTTTCTTTTTCTGCTGCTGTCAGGCAAGCAGCAGCAGGCAATTCACCTCAGCTATCAGCTGGGGTGTTTTGTTTATATGAATATATGAGGTGATAAAATGAGTAATATTAAAAAATATCTTGAAGATCATAAACAGGAAATGATTGACCTGCTCAGGGAGCTTGTGGCTGTTCCAAGCGTTCAGGGGGAGCCGGAAGAAGACTGTCCCTTCGGAAAAGAACCGGCTAAGGCTTTGAATATTATGCTGGAAAAATGCAGGGAGTCTGGTTTTAATGTTGATAATGTTGAAAACTATGCAGGCTCAGCTGATTTAAATGACCTTGAACCTGAGCTCGCTGTGCTGACTCATCTCGATGTTGTTCCGGTGGGCGAGGGATGGGATACTGACCCGTTCACGCTTGTGTATGACGAAAATTCCGACAAGCTCATCGGAAGAGGCGCTATCGACGACAAAGGCCCGGCTGTGGCTGCATTTTTCGCTGCAAAGGCTGTAAAAGAGCTGAATATACCGCTGAAAAAAGGCGTTAGGCTTATTTTCGGTACCAACGAGGAAAACGGTTCGGCTGACCTTGCTTACTACAGAAGCAAGAGAAATATGCCGAAAATGGTCTTCACTCCGGACGGCGAATATCCTGTCATCAATGGCGAAAAAGGTATGATCAGAGTGTATTTCTCCGCACCTTTCAACAATGGATATATCAAAGCCGGTGAGGTCATAAACGCTGTACCCCAGCAGTGTAACTTCGACATCAGACTTGAAGAAAACAACGATATTTCCATGAATTATGGCCGTGTCTCCGGAATGTCCGCCCACGCTTCCACTCCGGAAAAAGGAGAGAATGCTATTACAAAATTCTTAACTTTCAACAATTTCAATCTGCCTGTGTTGAAAACTCTCAGTCGTCTGTTTCCTCATGGTGAACTGGACGGTAAAAGCTGCGGACTTGGATTATCTGATCCTGTATCCGGAAAAATGACTTGCGTGCTTTCTATGCTCAATACCGAAAACGGCAGGCTCAACGGCGGAATCGACATTCGTTTTCCCCTTGACCGTAAATTTGATGAGATAAAAGATATTATTTGCAGCCGACTTAAGAATGAAGGCTTTGATATCGACAGCTGTGAAGGCTCAGAACCCCATTATACCAGCGAAAACAGCGATTTTATCCGGTCGCTGCTTAAAGTCTATGAGAATGTTACCGGCAATAAGGGTCACTGCATTTCGATAGGCGGCGGAACTTATGTCCACGAGATCGAAGGCGGTGTTGCATTCGGTGCGGAATTTCCGGGTGAGGACGGCTTTATGCACAGTCCGAATGAGTTTATAACCGCCCGCAATCTGCTGAAAAATGCAGAGATCATGGCAGAAGCAATTGTTGAGATATGCTCTTGAGGTGCAGCCAAATTTGCTGAAAATGAAATATATGTATTTTTTCCGGAATTTCATGATGTGAATTTTTAGAAATTGGAAGGGGGAAAGCCTGTAAAAAGGTTTTCCCCCGATTTTTTTATCGCTTTTTGGTTGTGCGTGTGGTGGAAGAGGTTTCACGGTCGCCGTCAAGTCCGTCTACAATATCTCCGGCTGCATCGCCAACGCCGTCAACAAGCTCTTCTCCTGCATTTTCAACGCCGTCTATTGCGTCGTGGAGGTGATCTTCAACGGTGTTATTACTCCCTGTGCCCGTCATGGAATTCTCGTCACGGGTATCATCACGGTCAGACCTGTTGTCATAATCGTGAGTGTCGTAGTAGCCGGAGTCATCTCTGTCGTAGTCTCTGTCAGCTCCGCAGCCGGTGAAAACAGCTGTCATCATTAAAAATATGGAGCTTATTGCTAAAATCTTTTTCATATATTTCATATCCTTTGCTTGAAATTATTGCGGACAGTTTTTCCACAATACATTTTTATTGTTTGCTGTTTTTCCCCTTTTATCCACAAAGAATTCAACTTTTCAAGGCTGTTAAAACCTGTATATTACGTTCTTATCAACAGTATCAACATAGTTTTCAACAATTAATTACTTATCTCCACATTGGTTTCCACAGCCTGTTGAAAAGTTATTGACAGTTCTCAACTCAAAAATTAGGACTATATTGCTCTTGATAATTCAATTTATTTATCAGAGCTATAAAATATTATTCCCGGTTTGCTTGAATATATTTTCATGATATGTTATAATAATAACGCATGATAAAAAAATAAAAGGAGCAATTATGTTTAACGGTTTTTCACAGGAAGCATTGGATTTTCTTTTTAATATAAGAATCAACAATAATAAAGAATGGTTTGAGAAAAATAAAAAAATTTATACCGATCTTATCTATGAACCCTTGAAGGCTCTCGGTGAGATCATCTATCAGCCTTTTGCAAATACCGATATGATGTACAAGGTGGGCAGGATCTATCGTGATGCCAATTTTCCGCCGTATCTTCATTATCGTGACACCCTCTGGATCTATGTCCGCTATCCGGCTTGGTACTGGAACAGAACTCCTTCCCTGTATTTCGAGCTGTCGCCGGAAGGTGCTGAGTATGGTTTCAGAATTTCAAAGCCGGAAGCCGCTGTAATGGAACGTTTCAGGTCAGCGGTAAGCTGTGAGGACAGTAATTTTCCGGCGCTTGTTTCTGAGCTTGAATCAAAGGGACTGAGCGTTGGCGGTGAAGAGTATAAGCGTGGAAAAAAATGTCCGAAGCCTGAACTTGAAAGATTTTACAAAAAGAAAGGTCTTTCTCTGTTCAAGAAAGCCGCCGGTGAAGAGATTTTCACCCCGAAGCTGGCTGAAAATATAATTAGTGTTTTTAACATGGTGCAGCCTGTGAACGAAATGTTCCATGAGATAGTCGAAACTGAGGAAATTTCAAAGGCTCTCCTGAAAGAAGCTGCTGAGACTGAGCCTGAACCGGATATTGTTAAAGCTCCCCGGCAGGATTTTATGTGGTGAGGTGTTGATATGATAAAAAATAAAAAATTAACGGTCACTCTTATAGTTTATACTATTGTATTTTTTTCAGCATGGGCGTTTTTTGAACTGCTCATAGCCGGAAGGATAGAAGCTGCTGTAAGCCCGATCGTGTCTGATCTTATCAAAGACTGCATAGCAAAAACCTTGATATGGTCAGTGCCGGCAGTTATATTAATTAGAAAATTTAAAGATGATTTGAACTTCAAGGAGCTTTTTCTCCCGAAGAAGGGCTGGAATTGCTTTGGTATATTCTTTGCAGCCTTTACAGTCTTTATACTTGTCAATAAATGGCGTACAAGCGGAAAAATAGCCTTATCAGAGGATTTTTCTCCTTTACTGCTGATAGTATATCTTTTTGTTGGAATCAATGAGGAGTTGGTTTTCAGGGGCTGGCTTCTGAATTCTACTCTCAAAGGCGAGGAATTTTCTGAGCAGCTTAAACCAATACTCATAAATGCAGTGATGTTTCTGTTGATTCATTTTCCTATATGGATAAAGAACGGCGATTTCTTCACTAACTTAACCAGCGGCGCATTCATATTTATAACAGTGCTGAGCGTGGCTTTCAGTTATTCATTTGTTAAAAGTAAAAATATAATTGTTCCTGCTCTTCTGCATATGTGGTGGGATTTTTTCCTGACTTCTCTTGCTTGAAAAAAGTAACCTGACACTGATCTGCCGTTGATAATAATGTAAAATGATACAAAATCTCCGTTGCTTAAATAGTAACCTGAATCAAAGTCGAATTACAGAAAAAGTGGCACCACAAAGTACCGGAGCATAATTTGTGCTGTATGCGATCGTATGTAACTAATCACGATAAGAGTGAGCGAGTTTACGAGCGGCAACGTGAGCCAAAAAAATAAAAAAATTTATTGTAAGCTATTGCAATTTATCGGAAAATATAGTATAATGTAAAAGATAATATAATCGGGTATTATGGCTTTAGTCTGGCTGTTTGCCCAAAAAGAAAAGGAGGAGCAACCTTGTCAAAATCAACCGCAGCCGCTAAGGCAGCAGCACAGAATATCTATAAAGCCGACAGCTATGTCAAAAACCGCTGGCTCTATTACCTCGCTGCCTTCCTTATACCGGCTATCCTGACCTTTATTGCTTACGCTCTCTTCGGAGTATATCCCTTCGGCGAGAGATCTGTCCTCACCCTCGACCTTAACGGACAGTACGTCTATTACTTCGAGGCTATCCGTGACGCTTTCTGGGGAGGACGCAGCGCACTCTATAGCTGGGCAAGAAACTTGTCCGGCGGATTCCAGGGCGTTATTGGTTATTACCTTGCAAGCCCGTTTACCTTCATCGTTATTCTCCTGCCACGAACAATGATCGTCGAAAGCCTTATGATCATGCAGCTTTGTAAGGTGGGCGCCTGCGGTGTGTCCTTTGCAGTTTATGCTCAGAAGGCTAAAAATGTTAAACCCTTGCAGTCCGTGATCTTCTCCACTATGTATGCTCTTATGGCTTTCGTGGCTATCCAGATGATCGACCCGATGTGGATCGACGGTCCGATCTTCCTTCCCCTTATCATTCTCGGCGTTGAGTATCTTGTAGATGACGGCAGAAAGATAAACTATATCATTCCCCTCGCTATCATGTTTATCGCTAACTTCTATATCGGCTTCATGGTGGCTATATTCGTTGCTATTTATTTCTTCTATTACATCTTCTTCGGTACAAAGAGAAAGTTTAAGGGTATCGAAGAATATATCATGACATTTATCCGCATGGGTATTGCAACTGTCGTTGTATTAATGTGCAGCTTTATCATGATCATGCCCGTTTATAAGGCTCTTGCACTCGGTAAGTTCGACTTCTCAACTCCTGATTATTCTTTCAGGACTATGTTTAACCCGATCGAGCTTCTTCCTACTCTCCTGCCTAACCAGTATTACTCTGTCAACGTTGACGAGGGTACAAGAATGTATGGAAGACCTGAGATCTACTGCGGTGTCCTCAGCTTTGTGCTGTCTGCTATGTATTTCAGCAATAAAAAGATCGGCAGAAACCGCAAGCTGGGTTATGGTCTGCTGCTGGTGGTAATGTTCTTCAGTATGTGGATAAAGCCTATAAATATGATGTGGCACGGCGGACAGGATCCTAACTGGCTGCCTTACAGATATTCTTTCCTGATATCCTTCATTCTCGTGGCTATGGCTTCTGAAACCTTCGCTAATCTTGAAGACTATAAGCTGGACTTCAAGGTACCGGCAATCGAGTTCGCTGTCATTGCTGGTCTGACCTTCATTTTTGAAGCTGTTATGCCTAATTTCAACTACAACGAGGAAAGATATGACTACGTTGCCGAAACTCCTTATTCTAAGGAAATGACCATTAACGGCGAAACTGTAAACCACCTCTTCCTGGGTACACTTGTATTCGGTGTCATTCTCGCTGCATTCTATCTTACAATAATGTATCTGTACAGCCATTCAAAATCCAAGGGTCAGAAAATGGGTCTGTCGCTTATTACAGCAGCTGTTGTAATTTTTGAGGCTGGATATAACTGTTATGATACTATCCTTAAAATTGACAAGGAAGTTTATTATTCCTCAAAGCCTTCATATGATGTTATAATGCACTCAGATGAAGTAATGGAAGAGCTGGAAAATTATGACAGCAGCTTCTATCGTGCAGAGAAAACCTTCTTCCGTTCAGTTAATGATAACCAGGCTTACGGTCTTAAGGGTATTTCCCATTCAAGCTCAGTTATGAACACTAAGATCATCAATTTCATTGAAACTCTCGGTTATACTACTAAGAGCTATGAAACAAGATATGACGGAAATACTCCTCTTGCTGATTCACTTCTGGGTATAAAGTACGTTCTCAATGACCCGGCTAAGAATGATGTTACTAAAAAATCTCTGCTCAGTCCTACCTATAATAAGGTATATGATTCAACTTATATCAACTCCGAGAGCAAGGAAGCTGCCCTTGAAGTTTATGAAAACCCCGATGCTCTTGCTATCGGTGCAATGGTCAATGATGATATCCTTAACCTGAGCTTCCTTGGTAATGATAACCCGTTCAACAGTATGAACAACTTCCTCAGCTCTCTTACCGGCAATACTCCTGATTATTCTGGTATTCTTGAGCCAAGAGAGTATTTCTACAGACTTCCTGAGCCGGAGGTTGAGCTGAATGAGTGCTGGGAGTCTGATTACGGCGGACAGCACTGTTATAACGCTAATGCCGGTGCCGGCGACCCGACTGTAAGAATCCACATTACCTCAGAAAGTGAAGACAACCTCTATATGTTCCTTAAGTCGGACAACCCTAAAGCCTGCAATCTCTGGATCTCAGATGAAAAGGACGAAAACGGTAACTTTATCAATCACAGAGGCTTCGGTCAGTACTATGACGGCTATAACTATTCTATCGTTAATCTCGGTTCTTATCCTGCCGGCAAGGAGATTGAAGTAAGACTTACAATTATCCAGGGCGATAAGACTGGTAATAATGAATATGTTATGGTAAAGGACTTCCAGTTCTACCATTTCAACTATGAGCTGTTCCACCAGGATATGCAGCTTCTTAAGCAGAATGAATGGCAGCTTGACCTTGAAAACTGCAAGGACAATTATCTTGTTGGTGATATTGATGCAGCTGAGGGACAGATAATGTATACCTCAATTCCTTATGAACCAGGCTGGACTATCAAGGTTGACGGAAAAACCATTGATGAGCAGTTCACTGAGGATATCAGCAGCGGTACAAGCATTATGAGAAATGATCTTCAGGCTACTGGTACAGGTTCTGTTGTAATACTCAATGCACTTATTGGTATAAGACTTCCTGCCGGACATCATACTGTTTCGATGAAATATTCACCTCCCGGCTTTAATATGGGTATAATTCTGTTGATACTTGGAATTGGCGTAATAATTGCATTCTATCTCTATGACAAGAAGAATAATCCTGTTATGGAGCTGAACAGAAAGGCAAAGGAGCGCAGAAAGAATGGTACTCCTGAGCCTGAACAGCAGGAAGATGATAGTTCAAAGAAAAAGGTTCAGATCATCAAGTCTAAGGGTGCTGTAGCCGAGAAAACGCTTGAACCGGTAAAGCAGAACAAGACCTATGAAGAAGACACTGACAATGAAGAAAATGTTACTGATACACCAAAGCCTGAAAAGGCAGTTGAGCTGAAAAAACAGCCTGAATCTGAGGAGCAGGACGAAGGTGAATATGAATCTGCTGATGATGCTGAGCATTCTGTAAGCGGTCAGCCTGAAACAAAACCAGAGACAAAGAAACCGGCAAATAATCAGCCTAAAAACACAACCAACAACTCTAAAAAATCCAAAAAGAAAAAGAAAAAATAATT
>CAMNFW010000093.1 GCA_946537565.1 uncultured Ruminococcus sp.
AACCTTCGCTGCCTTTCCGTTTTCAAAAACAAACAGCATATACCCACTGTAATCTGTCGTAACTACCGCTGCCTTAAGATTCTCTCCTTCGTTGAAGCTCAGCTTTGCAGGCAGGTAATCTCCCATAACACTGGCTTTGGTATCGTCAAAGGCACTGGCTTTGGATTTGTATGCCTGAGCCTGATCGGTGAAGAATATTATGTCCGTTTTATTCGCCGTTTCAAAGGTCTGCATGATGTAGTCCCCTTCTTTAAGCTTCTGTTCACTGCTCATTCTCAGGGACTGAGGCGTTATCTTCTTGAAATATCCGCTGGCTGATATAAATATATTGACTGGATAATCCGGTATATCGTCGATTTCTTCAAGCTCATCTGCATCTGACTGGTAATAAAACAGCGTCTTCCTCGACTGTGAATAGTTCTTGATCACGTCCTTAAGCTCGTTGACTATGATCTTTCTTACCTTTTTCTTGTCCCGGAGGATATCCTCCATTTCCTCTATATCCTTTCGCAGCTGATCTATCTCTTCGATCCGCCTGAGAATATACTGCTTGTTGATATTTCTAAGCTTGATCTCTGCTACAAACTCTGCCTGTATCTCGTCTATGCCAAATCCGATCATAAGGTTCGGCACTACGTCTGCTTCGTTCTCTGTCTGACGTATTATCCGTATCGCTTCGTCTATGTCAAGCAGTATCTTGGAAAGTGCTTCAAGAAGATGCAGCTTTTCTTTCTTCTTTTGCAGATCATAATACGTCCTGCGCTTTATACATTCCTCTCTAAAAGCTGTCCACTCTAAAAGTATCTGCCTTACTCCCATAACACGAGGCGTTCCGGCAATCAGTATATTAAAATTGCATGGATAACTGTCCTGCAGCGGTGTAAGACGATAAAGCTTCTGCATCAGCTTGTCCGGGTCTGTGTTTCTCTTAAGATCTATGGCGATCTTAAGTCCGTTGATATCAGTTTCGTCACGAATATATGATATCTCCCGTATCTTTCCTGCCTTTACCAGCTCGATTATCTTGTCGATTATCGCTTCAACTGTCGTTGTATATGGTATCTGGGTTATTTCTATCAGATTCGATGACTTGTCATAGCTGTACTTCGCCCTTACCTTTATGCTGCCTCTGCCGGTCTCATATACCTTATTCAGCTCAGCTTCATCATACAGCATCATTCCGCCTCCAGGAAAATCCGGTCCCTTAAGTGTACTGAGAATGTCATGCTGTGGATCTTTCATCAGGGCGATCGTAGTCTCGCATACCTCTTCCAGATTGAACGGACACACGTTGCTTGCCATTGATACCGCTATGCCGGTATTTGAATTTACCAGCACTGTCGGGAATGTCGCCGGCAGAAGTGTCGGCTCCTGCATAGTGTTGTCATAGTTCGGCACAAAATCTACTGTGTCATGATCTATATCTCTGAACAGCTCATTGCATATCTTCTCCAGCTTAACCTCTGTATATCTTGGTGCTGCAAAGTGCATCTTGCTGGAATACTGCTTTCCGAAATTTCCCTTTGAATCTATATACGGATGCAGCAATGCTTCGTTTCCACGGGTCATTCGCACCATTGTCTCATAAATTGCCTGGTCTCCGTGTGGATTCAGCTTCATTGTCTCGCCCACTACATTCGCTGACTTTGATCGCTCTTTGTCAGGACTTAGCAGTCCCCTTTTATACATCATGTACAGCAGCTTTCGGTGTGAAGGCTTGAAACCGTCAATTTCCGGAAGCGCTCTTGATATTATTACGCTCATGGCGTATGGCATATAGTTTTTCTTGAGCGTATCAGTTATTTTTTCACTGACTACGCTTCCGGAGCCTTCAATGTATGCCTCATGCTTGAATGCTGGCTTTTTCTTTGGAGTTTCCTTTTTTCTTGGCATTTATAATTCTCCTTAATGTTACAACTTTCATCCTGCTTCTGATTCAATTTCTTTTTTGTGTTCCGTTTTTTACCGGTCGTTTGTATTCTGAATACTGTACCGCTATGCGGTTTTCCGGCTCTGTATCAAAAAGATACAGCACAAGCACAAATATGTATTCTAAAGGCTTCATCAGATAATACACTATATCTGCACGAAGCTGTGTGATTATAAGCTTCGACAGCGGATAACCATGCTTGTCATAAAAACTGCGCACCGCCTTGTGAAATCCCGGCAGCCGCTCCATTATAAGGTCTTCAAAAGCATTTGCCGCAAGCAGCTGACGGTTTACTACTATCACCGTTCCTCTTCTTTTGCCGTATCTCAGCGGTTTTACTATGTTCTTATGTCCTCCTGCCGCTACTGTGCAAAGATAATGTCCGTCATATTCCAGCGGCGGCGGCGGTGTCTGCTGGGAAAATGTCCAGTCAGCTGTTTCTGTGAATGCCTTTATGAAGCCGTCTGCTCCCTGTCCCTTCAGGATATAAATCATCTCTATTACAGCTGCTATCGGGAATATCATTCCAAAGGATATCAATGTCATCGACGAGATCTTTGTCATGAGCTTATGAAGCTTTTCTCCTGCTCTGGAATTGAATACCCTTTCTGTTTCATTGGCTTTCCTTACCTGCTCTTCTATATGATTGCGTATGCTTCTTACCGACATCGCCAGCAGTGCAGCAAAATACACCCATATCATTGAAAGCTCCAATGTGAAATTTTTCATCATCTGAATGTAGATCAGCAGGGTTATTATAAGCCCTGTCAATGTAAAGCCTATTGCCAGCGCTGACACAAGCGGCGGCATTCTCCTCGGAGCAACTCCGCTCAAAATCAGCAGTGCAGCTGCGCTTATCAGTAATATTATCCATATTATTCCGCCGTATTCACTGTGAAGTATATTGTGATACTGCCCGGCATATACAGGTTTATAATAGTCAACTCCATATAGATCCATTGAGTATTCCACAAGCAGCACTGTATATATAAGTCCCAGCAGTATGGTCGTAAAATCTAAGAAAATACCCTTATTCTCTTTCTCAAAAAGCTTCCGGAGCTGATCTGTAAGCAGCACTGCCGGCGGATAACAGAAAACTATCAGTATGAAGAGTATTATTCCTATGCCGCTGATGTTCAGCTCATAGCTGAACAGGTCAAAGGTCAGCAGAAATAACACTGACATCGGTATCGCTGCCAGCATTACCTTTTTCCAGTCACCTTCTCCTTCTTCCCTGCCTCTGAATTCAGACTCCACCATTCCGCTGAGTATGAAATATACTATCAGAAATGCAAAGACTGATACAAATAACGTGAATATATTTCCTTTATCAGTCACCGCTGATACACCTCCGTGATTTTTTTACATTATATCACAGATAGCATTATTTGTCAATATCATTTTATTGTTTTTCAATAATATTTTTTTGAATTTCAAAATCAACTTATGTCCGCCAGCTCCAGATAATCTGCTCCGTATTCCGATATATATTCCTTTCGTCCCTGAAGATCATCTCCCAGAAGCATCTCAAATACCTCCGCTGATTCCTTGATATCTTCTGCTGTTACCTTTATCAGCCTTCGGGTGTCCGGATTCATCGTGGTCAGACTCATCATGTCAGGCTCGTTCTCACCAAGTCCTTTTGAACGCTGAATCGTATGCTTCTTGTCCCCTATAAGATCAAGTATCCGCTGCTTCTCCTGCTCAGTATATGCAAAATATGTCTTTTCCTTTGTATTTATCTCAAACAGCGGTGATTCCGCTATATATACATATCCCTGCTCGATCAGTGTCGGTGTGAGCCGGTATAGCATCGTCAGTATCAGTGTGCGTATCTGAAATCCGTCTACGTCTGCATCTGTACATATAACTATCTTGCTCCAGCGGAAATTGTTTATATCAAAGGTCGAAAGCTCCTTGTTTGCCTTCGTGTTTACCTCTACTCCGCAGCCAAGCACTTTTATCAGATCTGTTATTATCTCGCTTTTGAATATCTTCGCATATTCCGCTTTAAGACAGTTCAGTATCTTTCCCCTGACCGGTATCACCGCCTGAAATTCTGCGTCCCTGGCAAGCTTTACTGAACCCAGCGCTGAATCTCCCTCAACTATATATATCTCCCGCCTTGTTACATCCTTCGTCCGGCAGTCTACAAACTTCTCTACCATGTTCGCAAGGTCTATCGTTCCTGTCAGCTTTTTCTTGACGTTCTGTCTTACCCTCTCTGCGTTTTCACGGCTCCGCTTGTTGATAAGCACCTGCTCTGCTATCTTCTGCGCTTCATCTGGATTCTCTATAAAGTATATCTCCAGCTGATGCCGCAAAAATTCAGTCATGGCTTCATATATGAATTTGTTCGTGATCGCCTTTTTGGTCTGGTTCTCATATGATGTCTGCGTCGAAAACGATGAGGATACAAGTACAAGACATTCTTCTATATCATTATAATTTATCTTTCCTTCGTTTTTCTGGTAACCGTTTACAGACTTGATATATGTGTCTATCTGCGCTGTAAATGCTCTTTTTACTGCATTCAGCGGCGATCCGCCATGCTCAAGAAAACTGGAATTGTGATAATACTCCGTAAGCTTTACTTTGTTTGAAAATGTCAGCGCTACGTCAAGCTTGACCTTATATTCAGGCTTGTCTGCTCTGTCCCGTCCTCTTTTTTCAGCTGTCCAGTGCTGTATCGAGGTCATCGAGTTTTCCCCTGCTATTTCCTTTACATAGTCTGTTATGCCGTTTTCGTAGATAAACTCAGTCTCATCAAAGTCTCCTGCCTGATTCTCTGAACGATACACAAATAGTATATTCGGATTGACTACCGCCTGACGCTTAAGTACATCGTAAAAATATTCATCATCTACTACTATATCTGTGAATACATCAAGATCAGGTCTCCAGCGTGTCTTCGTTCCTGTCTGCTTCTTCTTGCATGGCTCCTTCTTTAGTCCGCCTACGTTTTCTCCTTTTTCAAAATGCAGCCCATACCTGAATCCGTCCCGTATTATCTCTACGTCCATGAATTCCGAGGAAAACTGCGTCGCACATAATCCAAGTCCGTTCAGTCCCAGTGAGTATTCATAGGATTCTGCTGAATCATCATATTTTCCGCCTGCATATAACTCACAATATACCAGCTCCCAGTTGTAGCGCTGCTCGTTATTGTTAAAATCTACAGGACAGCCTCTTCCAAAATCCTCAACCTCTATATCATTATTCCTGTAGTGCGTTATGATTATTCTATTTCCATAACCCTCTCTCGCTTCATCTATAGAGTTGGATATAACCTCAAATATTGAATGCTTGCAGCCTTCAAGACCGTCTGATCCAAATATTACCGCCGGACGCTTTCTTACCTTGTCTGCGCCCTTTAGCATTGTTATACTGTCATTGCCATAATCCTTTTTCTTTGCCATTTTCGTCAGCCGCAGATTCGCAGCCTCTCCTTTCATTCTTCATTCTTATCGCTTATCACTGTTCTTTAAAATCAGCTTTAAACAAAAAACAATACTATTATATCATATTTATTCCCAAATTGCAAGCCGTGATATCTTTATTTCTAACTGTGTATTCTATTGCTGTTTACCTCATTGACTAATCCTGCTGCTTATGATATAATCTATTCATAAGCATTCATTTTTTTCCTTACCTACAAATATACTATTCACTGTTCTGCTCCCTGTATATCACACGCAGTTATATCATTTCTCTTTACCTTATTAATAAAAGAATGTCAATTATGTTTATTTTCTTGACCGGAGGTTACTGCCAATGATTATTCTCATTACTAATGACGACGGTATTTCTTCTGACGGTATTATCCGCCTTGCCCGTGCTGCTGTAAAATTCGGCAGCGTCTGGGTCGTCGCCCCTCACACCGAAAGAAGTGCCGCCTCCCATAGCATCTCTCTTCATAACAGCATCGACGTTTTTCCCTGCGATTTCCCCGTCGATAACGTTCACGCCTTTACCTGCTCCGGTACTCCCAGCGACTGCGTTCGTGTGGGCTGCCTCAATATCATGCCGGTAAAACCTGACGCTGTTCTCTCTGGCATTAACTTCGGCTACAATGCCGCTACTGATATTCAGTATTCCGCAACCTGCGGCGCTGCCTTTGAAGGTGCCTTTCAGAGTATCCCAAGCATCGCCCTCTCTGAACAGGCTGTAAGCTGCCATGAGGTCACCGATCATTACCTGGATATTGTTTTATCCCAGTATCTCGGCAAAAAACTCCCCTTCGGGCAGATCTACAATATCAATTTCCCAGGCTGCCCCCTAAATATGTGCAATGGTATTATCACCGACAGATCAGTCTCACACGATTCCTTCTACCATGATTCATACATAAAACTTAATGATCTTCCCGGCGGCGGCGTCCGGCTTATGGTCAGCGGCAAATATAATGAAGATGCCGAGGAAGGTACCGATCTTCGTGCCGTTGTCGAAAAATATGTCTCTGTCAGTATCGTTAATAATGTTGGTTGATTTCCATAATTAAAGCCTCCGCAGTTGTTTTTCCTGCGGAGGCTTCTGATTTGTCCCTTTTTAACCCTTGCCGATCTCTTTGTGCAGATCAAGATCAGCCTTTTATTAAATTCTGTCTCATTAATATGAGATCAAATGTGTTTAGCTTTCCGTCACCGTTCATGTCCCCTGCCTGCCAGATTTTCAGCTCTGTTCCAGGCACCGATAACAGATACTTGTTAAGTAATACTAAGTCAGCTACGTTAAATAGTGTATCACTGTTTATGTCGCCTTCAGAATAAACTGTAAACGATTTATATTCGCACCCAGCATCTCCCATGTTATTTTTTCCATATAAGCAATACATATAGGTACCTACTGCATCAAAGGAACAACTATAATTTGTTTGATTGCTGACATCAATAAAATGCTCACGAACTCCATTCACATCAATTGGAATATATTGTTCAACTGAATTCTTGCTCTTAAAAGTAAAATTGACCTGCTCGCCACATTTGTAAGCAGTTTTATCTGTAATGATCTCCAAATCTGATGGTTTGGAATCATAAACGTTAAATACCTGCCATTCAGTTGCTGGAGTTCCATATTCATTTACAGCATACAACCTATAAACGTAATATCCCGGCTCACTAAATGAACAAGAATATGATTTTTTCCCTGTAACATTAGCCCACGGTTCCACTCGAACTCCGTTAGCATCTATAAGGACATAAGCTTCTGATGCGTTATTAACAGAAAAATTAAAGTTTATTTTTTCTCCTACTTCATAATAGCTTTTATCGCAACTAATACTAAGATTGCTTGGTTCAGTGTCATAAACGGTAAAACAACAGTCAAGGCGATTACTGTCAAGATATCCATAACTATTCCACGAAGTAACATATGCACTGTAGTTTCCTGCTTTATTAATTGTATAGGAGACCTTGTCAGAAGAAGCAGATATAGTATCAATTCGTTCAGAATCTTTGTATAAGCCAATCGTAAAGCCTGTTGCTTTATCACTTTTCATTGTGAATGTTATTTTCTGCCCGACTGCATAGTTTGGTTTATCTGTTGTTAATTTCGATACGGTAGGTTTTGAATCATAAACATTGAAGCAACAATCAAGACGGTTACTGTCGAGATATCCATAACTATTCCAAGAGGTAACATACGCACTATAGCTTCCTGCTTCGCTAATTGTATAGGAAATCTCATTGGAAGCAGCGGATATGGTATCTATGCGCTCAGAATCTTTGTATAAGCCAATCGTAAAGCCTGTTGCTTTATCACTTTCCATTATAAATGTAACTTTTTGTCCGATTGTATAGTTTGGACTGTCTGTTTTAAGTTTAGAAGTTGTGGGCTTTGAATCAAATACTTTGAATTTTACACTTTGACTATCACAATGTCCAACTGTATTGAACGCTGTTACATATGCTGA
>CAMNFW010000094.1 GCA_946537565.1 uncultured Ruminococcus sp.
CTAAAAAAACAGAGCCATGAATTGCTTCAAAGTGAGAGCAGTATCTTTAAAGATCGGTGTCTAAAGATTTAATTTGAACAGGCATGGACTTTGTATAAATTTAACAATTTACAGGGCGTTTTTTCTGCATATCTGCGGTCAGTTTTCTGTTGACTGTGCTAATAATAAAATGTTATAATAGTAATAGCTTTTTTTTCAGAGTATTGCACAGAATATTCATAAGGAAGTGATGTGTGTGGAAAACAATACAGATAATGATATTGTACATATTGACCGTCTGACTATAAGAAAGAAAAATTTCAGGGCACTTTTATGCTGTGCTGCCGGAATTGCCTTAAACCTTATATTTACATATATTGCCGGACTTACTGGCTATCCCATATATCTTGATACGATCGGAACAGTTCTTTCAGCATCTTTGGGCGGATTTCTTCCGGGAATAATCGTAGGACTTGCGACAAATTTCATAAAAGGAGTAAGTGATGTTTCCTCGATCTATTACGGAGTGCTTAATGTATTCATCGCCTTGTGTGCGGCATCTTTTGCCAAGAGGGGAATGTTCAGGAAACCTCATAAGATACTGCTGAGTATAATAGTATTCACGTTGATAGGCGGCGGCATAGGCACATTAGTCCCGTGGTTTCTGGACGGAGTTGTGTTTGAAGCAGAGACCTTTGCGGCTAAGATCTACAGCACAGGACATTTCAGCCTTGCAGTGTCACAGCTTTTAGCAAATCTTATAACAGATTTTATTGATAAGGCAATATCAATGACAGTTGTGCTGATAATAATCAGATTCCTGCCGGATAATATCAAGGCTATGTTCCGCATTGCCGACTGGAAACAGACTCCGCTTTCAGATGACGAGACCAAGGCTGCAAGACATATAAGCTGCCGGAATCTTTCTATCCAGACTAAAATACTTCTTGTTCTTACTGCTGCGCTGTTGGCAATAGCTGTTGCAGCAACCAGCATAAGCATGGTAATTTACCGTAATACAGCCATACAAGATCACATAAAGCTGGCTAACGGCGTAACCAATCTGACTGCCGGTGTTCTGACCGGAAAGCCTATAGATAAATTCATTGAGGAGGGTGAAAAGGCTGAAGGCTATACCGAGATAGAGGAAATGCTTTACAGCTTCCGGGAGAGTACCCAGGACATAGAGTATGTTTATGTATATAAGATAATGGAGGACGGCTGTCATGTTGTCTTTGATCTTGACACCGATGAAATTGAAGGCTCCAAGCCAGGCGATGTAGTACCTTTTGATCCGACCTTTGAAGAATACCTGCCTGCCTTGCTTGCCGGAGAGAGTATCGAGCCTGTTATATCAGATGATTCATATGGCTGGCTGCTGACGGTGTATCAGCCGGTTTACGACAAATCCGGCAACTGTTTATGCTATGCGGCAGCAGATGTTTCAATGGATCAGATAACTGCCAACGAGAGAAGCTTTCTTGTAGAAATGCTGGCGCTGTTCTTAGGCTTTCTGATACTGATAATAGCGATTGTATGGGAGCTTATGGAGTATGATATGATACTTCCGATAAACTCAATATCCATAAGAGCAGGAGCATTTGCATATAACAGTGAGAAAGCCCGTGAAAGCAGTGTTGAGAAGATAAAGGAGCTGAATATACATACAGGTGACGAGGTAGAAAACCTTTATAAAGCTATTGTAAAGACCTCTGAGGACAGTATAAAATACGTTGCCGATCTTCAGGAAAAGACTGAAATGATCGCAAGAATGCAGAAGGCTCTTATCATGGTGCTGGCTGACATTGTTGAGAGCCGTGACAAAAACACCGGAGATCATGTAAGAAAAACTGCTGCATATGTTGAGATAATCCTTCGTCAGATGAAAAAGGACGGTATGTATCCGGAGCTGCTGACAGAAGATTTTATACAGGACGTTGTAAACTCTGCACCTCTTCATGATATCGGAAAGATAACGATTCCTGATGCTATTCTCAATAAACCCGGCAGACTTGATGACAATGAGTATACTATTATGAAAAACCATGCCAAGGCTGGCAGTGATATAATAGGAAAGGCGATAGAGCTTGTACCGGATTCAGGTTATCTTAATGAAGCGAGGGTGCTTGCGGAATTCCACCACGAGAAGTGGAACGGAACAGGCTATCCCAATGGGATTTCCGGTGAGGATATTCCACTTTCAGCAAGAGTAATGGCAGTTGCAGACGTGTTTGATGCGCTTGTATCAAAGCGAAGCTATAAAGAGCCGTTTTCAATTGAAAAGGCAATGGACATAATCCGGGAGGGAGCAGGAACTCACTTCGACCCGAATGTGGCAGAAGCCTTTTTCCGGGCAGAGCCGGAAGTCCGTCAGGTTTCTGAGCGGTTTGAACACATGAACTATTTTTAATAAGAAAGAGCACTGATTTTCTGTCAGTGCTCTTTTTATATCATGTTCAGTAATTGTAATGCAGTGGCTGACGGGGATTTTCCGGGTGTTATGACTGTTCACTCAAGTATAATGAAGCTCTGTTCTGGATCATGGCAGCGCATTCTTCTGGGGTGCAGTCGCCGGCAGCAAGCTTTGTATACTCTTCTTTTACGATATCGTAGAGTTTCTGGTCATGATCGGAGAGTCTGTCGCAGCTCATGATAAAGTCATAGATGTACTGATAATCCTCATCGGAGATATACATGACTTTATAGTCCTTGTCCTCTATCCAGGTATGTTTGAAGTCGCCGTAATTCTGTTCGGGGTCGATCTGGACCTGGAACTCATTTTCACGGAGAGCCTTAAGGTCTTCTTCAAAATTTTTCTTGCTGCTGCCGAAGTTAAATGAAGTCTGCAAGTAATTTCTCTGGGTGTCACCGTCCATAACGAAATTGAAAAATTCCCAGCCGCCTTCGGGATTTGGTGAATTGTTCAGGAGAGCGAAGTTAAAGGCATTAGCAGTCGTGATAGTACCGTGACCGTCGCCGGGCGGAGTTAAGAAAGTGAAGCTGCTGTCAGTAAAGAGACCAAAACTAATTGGATAATTTACAAAATCATTGAGATAATGAAAGCTGCACATTTCATTCAGCAGAGCTTTTTTTCTGTAAAGATCGAGGGTAGTCTCGTGGTATTCATCGCTGTTGCCGTCAACAACGTTATTTTCCCATTCTATAGGTTCATTCAGCTCCAGCTCACTGCAAAAATGAAGCAGATGAAGAAATTCATCACTGTCGAAATTGCAGGTATAGTTATCATAATCTACCCAGGCACCGATACTATCATTGACCAGCCTGTCAAAAACACCTTCACGTCTTGTAAAATATGAATTCTGGGAACCCAGGTGCATACCTTCCGGCAAATTTTCGGCAAAGCTGAAAAAATCTTCATAGCTCCAGTGAGTGAAGTCACGGCTGATGACATCTCTGTTAGCCATAAAAGCATCAATGTTGAAGACCATAGGCAGAGCGTAAAGACCATCTTTATACTCATAGGCAGCGAGGACGTTGTCCATAATATCTTCCGGCTTAACATCATCATGAGCAGCCATTTCCTTGTACAAGTCCTTGAAAGCGCCTAAATTAGCGTAACGGTACATAGTGGTGGAATCATGGAATGAGTAAACGTCAGGAGCATCACCGGCAAGCACGTCCAGCTTAAGATTATCGGTATCGTGATACGATCTGACTTCAACTTTGTAATTGTCATTTTTCTTATTGAAGAGCATAGCAAGCTCTTTGGCATTATCGTCGTACTCAGAACCGAGGATAATAGTATCTTTGTTTTCAACATAATCATCGGGGCGAACGGTGAGCAGGCTGAAAAACATACCTGAACCGGAAGACTGATCATCACCCATTATAACGAACTGTCCCTCACCGGCATAAGCAGCATACCAGATACCATTAGGGCTGATATTTGAATCAGTAAAGTCCACTATCTGGATAAACTCATCTTTGAAGGTGAGACCGTATATTCCCTCATTCATTACCATGAAAGCCTTGAAATCGCCCTGACCGGTGAAAACAGCACCAGTCCGGAATATGTAGTCTCCGTATTCAGTAAGATCATTTTCATCAACATCAAAATCTGTACCTTCGATATACTTATAACCCTTCCAGCAGCCTGCGATGAGCCTGCCCTCGGAATCATAGCCAAAAGCCGGCTGACTTGTGCCGGAGCATTCCTTAGCATCTGAAATGGAGCCGGAGCTGTCGATAATGATATTTGTGTCCACGGTGGAGATAATATAGCTTTCGTCAACAGCGTAGAAGCTGTTGTAGAAGCCGAAGCCATACTGGATATAATCATCGAGTCCGTCAATAGTTATCTGTCCGATAAGCTCACCTTCCGGACTGAAATTGTAAATGCTCCTTTCGACATCAGCGTTTTTGAAGCGGGTGTCCATATCCGGGATAGTGACATCGACCTTTGCAGTTTCTATAAACAGAGAAATAGTTCCGTCAGGTTTGACATCAGCATAGACGCTGCTGATATTTTCGATCGGCTCAGTGAGACTGATAGTCCGGGTCGGATTCATGTCTTTGTCATAGCAAATGACCTTTAAGGAATCATCATTAGTCCGGTAAATATAGCGCACCTCACCGCTATAGTAATACAGACCGAGACGGGATTCGTTGTCTTCCGGAAATTTGATATCAGTCTGCTTGTATTTCAGCTGAGTAATTGTGACAGAGGGTGGATCGTTTACAGATCCGGAGCTGTTGTTATCTGAAGAGCCGTCAGAGTCAGCCTTAGGTTTTGAGCTGCACGAAACGGCAGACATCAGTAAAGCTAAAGAAGCTGCCGCCGCAATGAGCTTTTTCATAATAAAAGCCTCCTTTGTTACAGAATATTATTAAATATTTTGACAATCGGTTCTGTTTGAATTGTCAGAACATTGAATTATGAAGCCAGGCTGGAGTATGAATATGATATTAAAGAATGATCAACTGGCTTCAATGCTCTTATCACTTTTATCTGATATACAGTGATTTTAAAAGCACAAAAAGACGAAATACTTTTCAGTTTTGTATAACTGCACAAAAAAACAGCGCTGTCATTGTTTATAATACTGTATATCTGGAAAATTCGGCAAAAATGCTACTTGACAATAATAGTGGTGTATGATAGAATTTAATTATACTGCGGTGATTCTGCGCCGCAGCAGAAGGGTGATCATATGATATTATTATTTATTATAGTGTTGTATGCAGTTGCAGCATCAATACTATTCTGTTTTATATACAGTCTGGGAAAAACCGCTCATGAGTCTATCGGACGTTATTTCAGACGGCTGGTTGTCAGCGGCGGACTGACAGTCGGCACCTATGCCACCGCAATGGTGATGAATACCGGACAGAAAGCTATGATAACCTACAGTCTCTACTATATCCTGCTGGATATTAATATGCTGTGTCTGTTGTTTTTCATGCTCCGTTTCACAGGCATAAAAAAAGACCTGACTATAATCCGGCGAATAAGCCTGTGCGGACTTGGAATTGACTTCATACTGGATATTATTAATTTCTTCACTGGTCTTGTCTTCAAATGCAGCCAGTGCTTTGACAATCATGGTACAGGCTTTTTCCGTGTGTCTGAAAGAGGTATCCTTTATTCATATCACATATTTTTTAATTATCTTGTGATCATTGGCACGCTGGGTGTTCTGGCAAGGAAAATTTCCATGTCGCCAAATATCTACAAGATGAAATATGCCGGTATTATTATCGTTCTGCTGGGAATGGTCGTGTGCAATTCACTTTATCTGAAGCTGAATCTTATGTTCGATTATTCACTTATACATTATGCAGTTCTGTCCTTTGTTCTTCTGTATTTTTCGGTAATATATGTGCCGAGAGGACTTATGGAAAGACTGCTTGTATTCACCGTCGCCAACATGAAGGACGGTATCATATGTCTTGATGTGGACGGCAGATGTGTTAACGCTAACAAGCCTGCAAGAGAATACTGCACATCTGAACTGGACGACAGTATCCTTGACCTCCAGATAAAACGCTGGTTCAGCGAAAAAATCTCTCCCGATGTCAATGATGATTCCTGGGAATCCGAACGCCGGATAGACGGTATGACACATTTCTATCTTATCGAGTACAGGAAGATTTTCGATGACCGACGTAAATACCTGGGCTGTTTCTTCATTATCCATGACAGAACTGAGGAGCTGATGAAGTATAATGCCGAAAAGTATCGTGCGACCCATGATATGCTTACAGGTATTTTTAATAAAGAGTATTTCTATGAGACTGCTAAAGCTCTCATTGATAAGAAAAATGAACAATATTATATAGTATGTACTGATGTTAAAAACTTTAAGCTTATAAATGACGTTTTTGGAGTGGAAACCGGCGACCGCCTGCTGAAACAGCTTGCGCAGGTGGTCTCTGGATTCGGTTCTGACAGATGTGTCTATGGAAGACTTACAGGTGATAAGTTTGCTTTGTGCATACCAGCTGTAAAATTCAGCGAAGAGATATTCCTGGAAAAATTCTCAGGTGTGGGCAGCTTTCTGGAAAATGCAGTTTTCAAAACTCATGTGCATATCGGCGTTTATGAAATCGACGATACTGACCTGAGTGTCTCTGTTATGTGTGACCGTGCCAGCCTTGCTATCAAAACTATCAAGGACAGCTATGAGAATGTTGTCGCCTATTATGATAAGCATCTGCGTGAAAAGGCTATGAGTGAACAGAGAGTTGTCAGTGAGTTTGAAGAGGCTATAAGCACTGGTCAGTTCCATGCTTATGTTCAGCCTCAGATTTCTGCGGAAGGTTATATCACCGGCGGTGAGGCTCTTGTCCGCTGGATACACCCGGAATATGGAATAGTTCCGCCAAGTAAGTTCATCGGTATCTTTGAGCAGACCGGTCTTATCTGCCGTCTGGATCATTTTATGTGGGAGCAGGCTTGTATCCAGCTGCGGAAATGGAATGATCAGGGACTTCAGGACTGTTACCTCTCAGTGAATATTTCTCAGAAGGATTTTTATCTGCTGGACGTTTACGATATTATGACTTCTCTGGTTAAAAAATATACCCTTAATCCAAGATGCCTTCACCTCGAAATTACTGAAACTGCTATTATGGATAATCCCTATACCCAGCTGCCGCTTATCAGCAGACTGCGTGAGTTTGGTTTTGTTCTGGAAATTGATGACTTCGGCAGCGGTTATTCTTCATTGAATACCCTTAAGGATCTTAAGGCTGATGTCCTGAAAATAGATATGGGATTCCTTCGTGGAAACGATCACGGCGGACGCAGCAAAACTATTCTCCATACTATCATTAAGCTGGCTAAGGCTCTGAACATGGAGGTCATCACTGAAGGTGTGGAAACTAAAGAGCAGGTAAGATTCCTGACTAAGTCCGGATGCGATATTTTCCAGGGTTACTATTTTGCAAAGCCTATGAAGCTTTCTGATTTTGAGGAAAATTATCTCCATGCCCAGCTCCTGATGTGAGTTTCTTAGGGTGAAGCTGAACGCAAGGCGTTGAAAGAGGAAAAGCAATGATACGTTCCTATGATTTTTTGATCAAGGCTTATAAAGTACCTGCATTCAGAGAAGAGATCATCAGGCACATAAATTTACCTAACGACAGCGAAATGATATATGATTATGCTATTCTCAAATTTGATAGCAATGATCAGATCATCCGAGAGTACCCGAACACGGGGGTGTTTTTGGCGAATAAAGTGTTTCCAATGGAAATAAGTTACGATGGATTTTACCAAATAATGGAAAGTGATATACCACATCTTATATGTGAACAAGTTTGTAAGTTTCCAAAATAAAACAAAAAAAGAGCTATCCGATTC
>CAMNFW010000095.1 GCA_946537565.1 uncultured Ruminococcus sp.
CTCATTGCTTCGTCCTCGTCCTCAGTAAGGAAAAGTTCAAGTGCTGTTCTGGGTGAACCAAATCTGCCGGAAGCATTTATTCTCGGTCCAAGTCCAAAGCCAATAGAGTAAGAATCTACTTTTTTATCTGTAAGTCCGCAGACTTCTTTTAAAGCTATCAATGCAGGACGGTCTGTGTTATTTATAAGCTCCAGTCCATATGAAACAATAAAGCGGTTCTCGCCTGTGAGACTGACTATATCTGCAACAGTTGCAATAGCTGCCAGGTCTCCGAACTGCTCCAGCGCCATTGTATAGTCTCCGCCGTCCATTGCTGCAACCAGCTTCAGAGCTATAACCGCTCCACAGGCATACTTGAAGGGTGAAGGACAATCATGGCGGTGAGGATCTACTACCGCTTCCGCCCTGGGAAGCTTCTCTCCCTGCTGATGATGATCTGTAACCAAAAGTCTCATGCCCAGCTCATATATATGCTCAGCTTCGGAAATTGCGGAAATACCGTTATCAACTGTTACTATCAGTCCGGTGCCCTGCTCATGTATATAGTCTATCGCATTGTTATTAAGTCCATATCCTTCTGAACGCTCAGGGATATAGTACATAACTTCAGCTCCTGCTTCAAGCAGATATGAATAAAGTATTGCCGTTGCCATTATTCCGTCACAGTCGTAATCACCGTAGATACATATTTTCTCTCCGCTGTCAACAGCCTCATTCAATATATCCGCAGCTGTCTCCATATCCCTGATGAGAAACGGATCTGAAAGCTCACTTACGTTCATAGATTCAGCTACAGATTCCGGCGAAGTATAACCCTTTGCCGCCAATGCAGCTGCTGTGAGAGATGAAACCGCACAGCCTGTCATTATCCTTGATATAACTTTTTTATCCGGTGAACCGATCTTCCACTTTTTCATAAACCTCTCCTGATCTGAAATTATACATAATTATTATATCATTATTGGAACGATTTTTCAATAGCCTGAAAAAAAATCGTCATATTATCCTAAACGGTTGAAACATCTTTTAATACTTCGTGGAGTGTTTTTTTGATGAAAAGTTCTGATTCCCCTAAAAAATGGAAAAAGGAGCTCTTGCGAACTCCTGATTCCATATATCATTATATTTTGGGTAACCGAAGCTGCCGGGGTTCAGCAGCTCCGGATGAGCCGGCATAATGCTTGTGACTGTTATCAGCCTAATTCCGGAAGCTCAGTGATAACCTTTGCATCAAGCTTCTGAACTGCAAGTGCGTCCTTAGCTGTAACTCCGTCTCCGGGATTGTAGCAGTCAGCGTTGATAAGTGCCTGACCTTTAAGTCCGTACTTATCCATAAGTGCAATGTGCTGGAGGATAGCAACTGCATCTGCAACAGTTACCTTGCCGTCCAAGTTTGCATCACCCATAAGTGAATCACCGGATATAACTGTAGATGTAGTTTCAGCAGCAGTTGTAGTGGCAGAGGTTTCAGAAACTGTGGAAGTTGTTGTGTTAACAGTTGTAGTTGTGGCAGCAGTTGTTGTATCAGCAGCTCCATTCTTCTTTACGATGAGATCGTCTGTGGAAATTGTCATGTCGTCCATGCAGCCGCCGTCCTTTTCAAATGCGCTCTTCAGGGAGGTAAAGAGAGCAGCACCTGTATTGGTGTCGAGGATATAGCTGCCGGAAGGAATATAGCTGAGTGATGAGCTGGTGTCGAAATTCTCGTACTTGTTACCGCTTGTAACCTTGTCAGACTTGCTGCTTACTACCTTAGCCTGCATATCCTTTGTGCAGCTGTTGAGATAATCATTATAGCTCTTGATCGCACCGGAATCAACTCTCTGAGGGCTCTTGCAGCTGTTGAACACGTTATACTCTGAGAAGATGTAAGCATTTGCTCTTGTGTTCTGGCAATAGCCGGTCTGTCCGTCAAATACGTTGTTGTACATATGGATATTAGCCTGACGGGCAAGAGGTCCTCTTGATTCACAGTTCTTCCAGTAGTTGTGATGATATGTGAGATTGAACTGGAGGTTGCTGTCAGATGCTCCGACAAGATTTGTCTTGTGATAGCCTTCATAGTAGCAGTAGCTGTTTGTGAAATACTGTCCACGCTTGAAATCGCAGGCTCCGTCACCTTCTGCCTTGTCTGATTCAGCCGGATTTGCGATCTTCGGTACATAGAACTCACAGTTGTGGATCCAGCAGCGCTCAACTGAGGCTGTAAGTTTTGAACCGTCCTGTACACCTTCCATTCCGATACAATCCTCAGGAACATTTCTGAATTCGATGTTTCTTACTTCAAAGCTCTTTCCAAAAACCGGTGCTGCTGACTCTGCCATGAAATGGAAGCCCCAGCCGTCTACTACAGCATCATTTCCGACACCCTCAATAGTGATGTTCTTACCGGACTTCATTCTTGCCATGCCGCCGTTGTCTCCGACTGAACCGCCGTAGTTTACTGAGTCAAATTCTGTTACACCTGCCGGTGCAGAAACCTTTCCTACAAATCTTACAACGAGAGGTGTACCGTCCTCAGCCAGCTTCTTGATTATACCCTGGTTTGTATTAGCTGTACCGCCGTTGGCTGTTTTTCCGCCGCTGGACTCCATTCCTGCGGAGTTGAGAATATTACCGATACCCTTTACAGTTGTGCCGTCCTTTGATGTTACAGAAACTGTATTCTTGTTTTCCTCAGTAACATAAAGAACCTTAGCATTTGCCTTGATAGTTCCGTTATCGGTATATGCACCGACACCATCGCTGTAATTGAAGTGAGCATAACCTGAACGATCCTGCTCAGTTACATTGATATTTTCTTTAGTGATAGTTGTACCGTCAGAGGTGGTAAGTGTCATTGAGTACTTTCCGGGGATAAGTCCAAGTACATCAACACGAAGACCGCTGCTGGTATCTCTTACAAGATATGTGAAATCATCGCCCTGGAGAGTTCCGCTGGAGGGTCCGCTGTAGCTTACACCTGTAATATCAGCGTCCTTGACTCCGGATACTACAAGATACATCATTTCATTCCAGCCGCCGTATGTAACGAGCTTGATATTGCTGGTATTGATATTTCCGCTGCCCTGAGGTGCGGTGGAAGCAGTTGTCTGTCCGCCCTGAGTTGCAGTTGTTGTTATCACAGGTGCTGAACCGTCACCGGAATATACCATGTAGAACAGATTAGCTGAATCAGCCTTTGTTAGTGTGTGGCTGCCTGCGGAAACATCTGTGGTTATTATGCCGCCAGAGCCGGTAAGCTTTGTACCGTCAAGCTTAATTGTGGGAGCGTC
This sequence comes from uncultured Ruminococcus sp., assembly GCA_946537565.1. Taxonomy (GTDB): domain Bacteria; phylum Bacillota; class Clostridia; order Oscillospirales; family Ruminococcaceae; genus Ruminococcus. The sequence goes on from CAMNFW010000095.1 coordinate 3,276, forward strand.
CTCAACGAATACGAGAGTGAGCTTTCCTGCTGACGGAGCATTGAAGCTTATGCTTGTAGCGGTCTCTATTTTCAGGCACTGTGTAAGTGTCTTTCCTGCGTAAGTAACTGAACCCTTTGCAGTTGAAAGGTTGCCGCTGATCGTATAGAAGCTGCTGGAAGTACCATTAGCTGTAAAGTCATGGATCTGATCGCCGGCAGTTACCTGCTGTGCAGCGGTAGTATTAACAAGTGTGGTATAAACAACAGGAGCTGTTGTGGTTTGAGCTGTTGTCTTTACAGTAGTTTCAGGAGCTGGTGTATCGTCAGCCTTGAAGCCGCTGCCGATAGCTACTACTGAACCCTGATATGAAACGAGTGCAGCCTTAAGAGCATCGTTCACTGCATAACTCTCATCATCAGCTGAATTATCAAACTGCCACTGGAAATCGCCGCCGTCAACTCTTCCTGCTCCAGCCATTACGATCGCCGGAACATCAGCTGCTGCATCAGGTGTATAGCTGTACATTGTGCTTGCTGTATCAAAGTTATTATAGGCGGTTCCGCCCTTCTTTGCCTTTACAGATGAAGGAACCTGCTCACTTCTTGAAGTAGCCTCATAAGCATCAAATTCAGTGTTATTGCTCTGATAAGTAACATAATCCTTCTGACCTTCCATGTAGTTGCCGAAGGACTTTATAATGCCGCCGTCCTCTGATGAGAATGTTCCTGTTCCATAAGCAATATCACTGCCCTGCATTGAAATAAGCATAGGATATTTGCATCTGCGGAAATAGTTGTTTTCAACGAAGCAGGAAGCACCCATTGTTACGCCTACGCCATACTTTGAATTGCCGTCGAAGTAGTTATTGTAGCTGTGAACTGTACAGGTTCTGATTCTTGGGTGACGGGAATCAGAATGATCATACCAGTTATGATGATAAGTGATGTAATTTTCTTCACTTTCGCTCTTCATGCCCTGGAGATTGCATTTTCCGTTATCCCAGAAGTGGTTGTAGGAATGAGTGATATAGCTTGAGGTTTTAGTATCAAGTGCGCCGTCACCCTTAACCTGGTCTGCATCTGAACCTGCATCGCCGTAGAACATATCGCAGTGGTGAACCCATACATGATCGTTGTTCTGCTGGAGTCCCACGTTGTCGCCTTCGCCGCTGTTGCAGTTCATGAAGCCGATATTTCTTACCTCAACATTTGAGGCATTTGCGATCCTGAGTCCAAAGCCATTGAATACAGTATCGTTTCCGATACCCTCAATTGTTACACCGTTGGAAAGTCTCTTGCTTGCACCGCTTCCCTTAATGAGAAGGTCACCGTCCATAAGTGTTGAGGGGTCAGTGATATTTCCGATGCAGCGGATACAGAGAGGTCTTGAATCAGTGCCTTTCTGATAAGCTGTAAGAATATTCTGGATACCGGTAGCTGAAGTAGTGCCGCCCTTTGAATCAGTTATAACATCAAGCTTTACGCTGTCCTTTGTTGCATTTGTAACGTAAAGGACTATTGCTCCGCTCCTGAGAGTACCGTCATCGTTGTAAGCTCCGGAAGAAGTTCCGTTTACGAAGCCGAAGCCGCTTCTGTCATTAGCTGCAACAGATGCTGTTGTCTCAGCAGCCTTTGAAGTGTCCTCCTTGCCGTTTATAACAGGAACTATTTTCATTGTATGGCTGCCTGCCTTAAGACCAACCATATCAGCTCTCATATAACCAGCATACTGTCTTATGAGCATTGAATCGATCTGTGTTCCGTCAACATAAACATTGTATCCTGATGCACCTGTAACTGATGACCATGTAGCGTACATACCCTCGTTGTAACCTACTGTAGAGAGTACATTTACGCTGCTCTCAGCTGCACGAACTATGAGTGTTCCGCTGGATACCACATCAGATGCGATCCCGCTGAATGTTCCGGCAGCTGCTGAAACAGTCATCATTGCAGAAGCTGCAATAGCTGCGATTCTCTTTTTCATCAATGAGTTTTTCATGATAAGATCCCTCCGAATAAAATATAAAAATATAATGATATAATTTCGGTCACGTCCGATCGGCGCTGACCTTTATGCTTCGTGTTTCATTGTCTAAATTATAATACTTTGTTCACAATTATTCAATGATAAATAATACTCATTAACTGATTTTTTATGCTTTTATCAATACCGTCCTCACACAATATATCATTAATATGTATTTTCAAGGCATTTGCCATAAAGATACAGTCAGATATTTATTATTTTATAGATAAATTTACTTGCATATCAATAATTATTATGATATAATGAATGCAGAAGCATTCATTATAAATTATCTTAATGCCCTTGCAGATACGCAGATCAATAATCTGCTCCCTGCAATCGGGCAATTATATCATAACGCTTCGCTTTTATGATATAATGTATGCAGAAGCATTCATTATAAATTATCTTAATGCCTTGCAGATACGCAGATCAATGATCCGCTCCCTGCAATCGGGCAATTATATCATAACGCTTCGCTTTTATGATATAATATCTTTATAGGTTCAATGAGACTGACCGACTTTAATAGTCTCTTAATAATATGAGGAGGTTATCATGAATAAATATATAAAACGTTCTGCCGGTGCTTCGATAGCAGCAGTATGTCTTCTTTCCTGCGTACCTGCTTCAGTCCATGCAGGCTGGGTAAAAGAGAATGACCATATCATGTACTTTACCGAGGATGCCCCGGATACTCCCGTTACAGGTGTCCAGGAGATAGACGGGCAAAAATACCTGTTCGCAGATAATGGCAATCTCAAAACTGGCTGGCGTACTATTGACGGTAAAAGATATTACTTCGACCACTCTTCCGGCAAAGCAGTTTACGGCTGGCTGGAATACTGCGGCAAAATGTACTATATAGAGCCGGAGGGCGGAAAACTGTCAGGCGTTTACACTGACGACAGCAATAAAACCTATCTCCTTGATGAATACGGCGCTAAAGTTACCGGCAGCGGCTTCACTAAGTTTAATAATAATACATACTATTTTTATAGTGATTCTTCTGTCGCTGTCGGAGATACCATGATCGGCGGAAAATACTATTCCTTCTCCCAGCAGGGTGTCCAGAACACCGGCTGGCAGGATATCAGCGGCATGACTTTCTATTTCGACCCCAAAACCGGTGAGTCTCAGCTGGGTCTTACTAAAATCGACGGAAAATGGTACTATATCCTTCAGGTCAGCGGTCTAAAAAAAGGCACAGCTACGATAGACGGTATCCCCTATTCCTTCGATAACGAAACTGGTATCATGAACACCGGCTGGCAGACTATAAACGGCTCTGTTTACTATTTCTATGATAACACCGATTTTGCTGCCGGTGTCACTGAGATCGGCGGAAACACCTACTATTTCAGCGACAAAGGTGTAATGCAGACCGGTTTTGTTGAAATGAACGGTGTAAAAAGATATTTCTTCCCAAATACCGGCGAAATGGCTAAGGGACTGACCGTTATCGGTAATAATACCTACTTTTTCAGCGATAACGGCGATATGCTGACCGGTCTTGTTATGACGGGAGATAAGGGATATTACTTCGATTATGACGGAAAAATGAAAACCGGTAAGATCTCTTTCGGCGGCAATAATTATTACTTCGCTGAAAACGGTGAAATGCAGCGTGGAATCGTTGATATCGACGGTGAAAAATATTTCTTCGATGAAAACGGTGTTCAGCAGGTAGGCTTGCAGGTCTATAACGGCAATACATATTTCTTCGCCGATGACGGTACTATGAAAAACGGCAGACTCATCATCGACGGCAAAAAATATTATTTTGCTCCCGACGGTATTATGCAGATAGGCTGGGTAACTTTCTCTGACGGTAAATACTATTTCGGCTCAGACGGTGTAATGATGACCGGTATCATCACTATCGCAGGAAAAACCTATTTCTTCGCTGATGACGGAAAAATGACCACCGGCAGGCTTATCATCAATAACAGCCGCTACTTCTTCAACTCTGACGGTGTTATGCAGACAGGCTGGGTATCATTTAATGACGGCAAATACTATTTTGCCAGCGACGGAAAAATGGTTTTCGGCTGGCAGTCTATCAACGGCAAACTTTATCATTTCAATGAAACTAACGGCAGGCTCGATGTGAATACCATTATCAGCGGATATACCATTGGTGCTGACGGTGTTGCCGTAAGAACAGCAGTCAGCCTCTCAGCCGCTGATTCAATTCACAGAACCGCTGCTTCTGCTGCCATGAGTGTTAAAAGCTCACCTTCAGCTGTTGTAAGCCTTATGACCGGGACCTGGTAATACAATGATTCGAGGTAATATACTATGAAAAAATCAAGATCAACTGCTGTGCTGACCGCTGCTGTTCTGCCATTCATGGAGCTTCTTTCCGCCTCCGCCGCAGATACAAGCATCAGCCGGGATTATACAGACTTTAATCCAAATGATGTCAACGGACATATAAC
>CAMNFW010000096.1 GCA_946537565.1 uncultured Ruminococcus sp.
GAATATGCAGCATCAAGGATCGTCTGGGTCGAACGGTAATTCTGTTCAAGTCTTATGACCTCAGCACCGGGGAACTGATCCTCAAAATTAAGGATATTCTCGATATTTGCTCCTCTGAAACGATATATACTCTGGTCGTCATCACCTACAACACAGATATTCTTATGTCTTGCTGAAAGCATTGACACAAGTCTGAACTGAACGTGATTGGTATCCTGATATTCGTCCACGAGTATGTACTTATATCTGTTCTGATATTTTTCAAGAGTCTCAGGATACTGTTCAAAGATCTCCACTGTCTTGCAGAGGATATCGTCAAAATCCAGAGCATTGGCATCCTTGAGTCTTGTGTTATAAAGCTTATACAGCTTTGCTGTGGTCTTTTTGCGGTAATCCTGCTGAGCCTCCTCCAGCATCTCGTCCGGAGTTATCATTTTGTCCTTTGCACTGCTTATCTCCGCAAGAACCGCTCTTGGAGCAAACTGTTTTTCAGAGATATCAAGCTCAGCCATACAATTCTTGATAAGTCGCTGGCTGTCGTCAGAATCATAGATCGTAAAATCACTGCCGAAGCCCAGCACCTTTATTTCCGAGCGAAGTATCCTCATGCAGGCAGAGTGGAAGGTAGATGCGTTTATGTTCAAAGCTTCCTCTCCAAGCATATCATAAAGCCGTGATTTAAGCTCAGCAGCGGCTTTATTTGTAAAGGTGATCGCAAGTATATTCCAGGGTCTTACTGTATCAGCTGCTGCGGTCTCACGAAGTGTGTCAATATCATCGGTTTTTCCCTCAGCGTAATCCTTGAGGAAAGCAATGTCTGAATCATCACCTGTATGTGATGTATCATTATATCCGTTGCCGAAATTGATCATATTTGCTATACGATTGACGATGACAGTAGTTTTTCCGCTTCCGGCACCTGCGAGCACCAGTACAGGACCGTTTACAGCAAACACAGCCTTGCGCTGCATATCATTCATACGGCTGAAATATTTATCAAGTGCTGCTTTTCTGGCATTTATGAAGGAATTGTTGTCCATAAAAGAATCTTCTCCATTACTGAATTTTATATTAGAAAATTGTAGTCAATAATATTATACCACATTTGTCAAGGCTTGAAAAGACCTGAAAAAATTTTTTTTATTTTACCAATTAACATCTGATACTATTGACAGCAATAATCATAAATGATATAATATTTTTATCGCTGTCTGACATTATATTCTTATCACAATAGGAGAACAAAAATGCTGATGCTATTTCTTATGCCGCTCATCATTGGCGAAGTCTTTATGCTTGCTAATATTTGTTTATCCAGAAAGCATAAAGATCATTTCCCGGATGTTCTGGTAAAACTAAAAAGGATGAAAGACTTTTACCCGCTGCTTATATCTGCCGGTCTGATTATCATTTTCATGCTGGTGCAGCTGGTAATACACCTGCTCATGGCAGGCGATGACAAGATCATTCCAAATCCTGTAAACTTTGCAGTCAGTGTTCTGACAGAGGCTGCTGTGTTCGCCAGGATATGGTCTGATAACAAAAAAATCAGAAAAGTCATGACTAAGCTGGGGATCCTCTCCATTGCACTGCTTCTTTCTGAGATATTTATTTTCAACTTCAAAAGCCTGACCCTTTCTTACAAAGAAGAGGTAATAAAAGGCAGTGAGCTTATTTGCAGCGGAACCTATACTCCGGGAGAAGACGAGGAAATCCCCGAAGATACCGTTGTGGCTGAAAACAACTGGTGCGTTGAGACCGGTGAGCTGCCGGACTGGACAAGAGCTGTGTCATTTTCTGTAACTCAGGGCGATCATCAGCGTCCGTTCCGCATAAGGCTGCTTTTGAAAGACGATAACTTCCAGCTGGACTATCAGCCGGTGGCTAATAAAATGACCAGCGGCTACGGAGATGATCTGGTAATATCTGTCGAACCCTACGGCAATATTTATGCCCTCAAAGCTGAGGTACATGAAGCCGGCACTCCTGTACAGTTCCATTCGATCAGGGTCATGAACCATGCCCCGTTCAATTTCAGCTGGATACGCTTTATCGTGCTGCTGATCACCATCGGAATGATCATCACTGTCCGTGGACTTAAACTCCACGAAATAACCTATGACCGTACAAATAAACGTCACCGCATTGCGGCGGCAGCTGTAACTGCACTGTGTGTGCTGACTGTATTCGCTTTCAGAATACCCGATCAGGAGCTTGTCCCATACCCGGACGGCTTCAATGTCGAAATAGCCAATCCATATGAACAGGCTTTCGATGCAATTATGCAGGATCAGGTCAATCTCGCAATCCCTGTGGAACCTGCACTTAATGATGTGGAAAATGTCTACGACAGAAGCGTAAGAGACGCCTCCGGAGTGCCTTATGCCTGGGACAGAGTTTTCTACGAGGGATACTATTATTCATACTTTGGTCTTGCACCTGTCATCGAAGTTTACTTTCCCTTCTACATAATCAGAGGAAAACTTCCGACAATGCACATGGTCTGCTTTTTCTATGCGGTTCAGGCAGTATTCTTCCTTTGCATGACCATATTAACAGCTGTGCGCTGCTTATGCAAAAAGCCTAATATGCTGCTTTTGATGATGAGCCTTCCGGCAGCATCTATACTTTCCGGAATATACTATTCAGTGCAGTTTCCGAATCAGTACGATGTGGTGGTAGCCTCCGGACTTTGCTTCCTGTTTCTTACACTCTGGACAGGAATGCAGGCTTGCTTAACTGAAAAGAAAAAATCAAGGATAATCCTCCTTGCAGTCTGCGGAATAAGCACTGTTGGCGCTGCCGCTTCCAGACCCAGCATGGCTGTGGGACTTCTGCTGCTTGCACCGTTCTTCATCGGCATCATTCTCAGCAAGGATATGACCATCAAGTTCAAAATACATCAGGCTTCTGCCTTTTTGGTACCCGTATTAATGGGTGCAGCCGGTATTATGTGGTTCAACTGGTACCGATTCGGCTCACCGTTTGATTTCGGCAGCTCCTATATGCTCACAGTCAGCAACATCAATGCCAATCATCTTCGTCTGGCTGAGCTTCCGGCTTCGGTATATCATTATTTCCTTCAGCCTCCTGTTCCGAAAAATGTATTTCCGTACTTTACTTTCAGCTGGTATCATATTGAGAATTATCAGATGTATGAAAATATTGAGGTAATAATCGGTGCGCTGTTCTATCCGATGATAGCCTGCGGAACAGTCATGCTTCCTGCTTCTCTCCGCAGCAAATATACCGGACAGGCTTCACTGCTCACAACAAGAATATTTATTGGCGGCTGTTTTATACTTTCACTGCTGCTGGCTTGGATGGTATTCTGTATCGGCGGAGTCAGCATAAGATATATGCTTGACTTTATGCCTCTGCTGACCATTGGCAGTATCCTTGCGATTCTCAGGACAGCAAGACCAGGTTCAGGAAGCTATCGTCTTACAGTTATAGCAATTGCCGCTACATTCGCAATGCTATGGCTGCTGATGCTGGATATCATGACTACCGGAAACACAACTACTACTCTTCCAACTGAGCATCCAATGCTCCATGAACAGCTTGAAGAAGCCTTCCTCTTCTGGGAGTAATAATAAAAAAACGGCGGAGCTGAAATGTTCCGCCGAAATGTTATCCGGATATAAAAAATTGAGCGTCCGGTTTTGAGAAATGGAACGCTCAATGAGAGGGGGTTTTATATTTTTTTGTGTTATTACTTTACGATATACTTTGCGATGTCCTTGAAGAATGCCTCAGCATCGTCTGTGTGAGCGTTAAGCTCGATAGGCTTGGAAAGGTCAAGGCTGAAGATTCCCATGATGGACTTTGCATCAACTGCATATCTGCCTGATACCAGGTCAATATCAAAATCATACTTCATTACGATATTAACGAAATCCTTGACATCGTTGATAGCCTGAAGTGAAACTTTTGCTTTTTCCATAAATGTACCTCCTATTTCTGATGCAGGTGTGTTTGTTTTTTCTTGTTTATTTCTTTCTCTCTTTGCAGCTTTTCCTGACTGCACTTACATAATAACACTAAAAAACCCCAATGTCAAGCCATTTGAATTAATTTCGTCACTTTGGTATAATATTATAACTCCAAAAAGACTATTTTTTATTGATAAGGAATAACTATTTATACTGCATAAAAACCGTTGGTCAATTTTGTGCAGTTTTAACATGATGAATTATAGAGTAATTTGTGATAATAGGGTGAAATATGTATAAAGTTTTTTTTATTACTTTTGGCTGCAAGGTCAATCAATATGAAACTGAATGTCTTAAAAGTGAATTTCTCAGTCTTGGTTTCCCGTCTGCACAAAAGCCGGAAGAGGCTGAGGTCATCGTTGTCAACTCCTGCACAGTCACCGGAAGCGGCGACAGCAAATCCCTTTATGCTGTCCGTAAACTCAGAAAAGATAATCCGGACGCTGTGATCGTTCTCACAGGCTGCCTCCCCCAGGCTTCTCCGGAAATACACCAGAAAATCCCAGAGGCGGATATCATTACAGGTACCTCCAACAGAAAAAATATCCCTCTGCTGGTTCAGTCTGTTATGGAAGAGCGCAGACGTATCGTCAGCCTTGAGGATACCGATAAAGATTTTGAGATAATGGAGTATGAAAGCTCTTTCAGCCGTACCCGTGCTTTTGTCAAGATCCAGGACGGCTGCAATTGCTTCTGTACATACTGTATAATCCCGTATGCCCGTGGAAGATGCAGAAGCAAACCTCTGGATATCCTGAAAAAAGAACTCATCATGCTGGCTGAACATGGTCACAAGGAAGTTGTACTTGTGGGTATTAATCTTGCCTTTTATGGTATTGAATACGGTCTGCGGCTGGCTGATGCCGTTGAACTCTCATGCAGTATCCCAGGTATCCAGCGTGTGAGACTGGGTTCTCTTGAACCGGAAATGCTCCTTGACAGTGATCTTGAACGAATGGCTGCCCTTCCAAAGCTCTGTCCCCAGTTCCACCTCTCACTCCAGTCAGGCTGCGGAAATACCCTTAAAGCCATGAAACGCAGATATTCCCCGGAAGAATACCTCTCGCTGACCAGAAGGATCAAAAGCTTTTTCCCGGACGCTGCCTTTACTACTGATATCATGGTAGGTTTTCCAGGAGAATCCGATGAAGACCACCTCCAGTCAATGCAGTTTGCCGAAAGTATCGGTTTCTCAAAGATCCACGTCTTTCAGTTTTCTCCAAGAAAAGGCACCCCTGCTGCCAATATGCCGCAGATACCTGAAAACATCAAGGCTCACCGTGCTGACCAGATGAAGGAGCTTGCTGTATCCCTCCGTAAAAAATATCTCAGCTCCCTGGTCGGTAAGACCGTTCCTGTGCTTTTTGAAAAGGAAAACTCTCCGCTCTTTCACCAGGGCTGCGCTCCGGATCACACTTTAATAAAAATTTCTCGGAAAAATCCTAAAAAAAGTTTGCGTAATCAGATTTTTTATGTTACAATAGAAGAGAGCCTGGACGACCATTGCTTCGGTTCTGTTCAGGAAGCAACAAAATGTCCCTGAAAGGGAGAATGGAGATAGTTATGTCCGTATTCAGAATTTATGTTGAAAAAAAACCGGAATTTGCTGTTGAGGCTCAGTCTGTCCTCAGCGATGCAAAAACCGCTCTCCGACTGGATCTGAGCAGCGTCCGCATACTCAACAGGTATGATGCTGACAAGCTCAGCCAGGAGGATTTTGATGCAGCAGTAAATACTGTTTTCTCAGAGCCTGCTGTTGATGTCGTTTACCATGAGCTGCCAAAGCTCAGCGAAGGTGAGCGTATTTTTGCTGTTGAGTATCTTCCCGGTCAGTTCGATCAGCGTGCTGACAGCTGTGAGCAGTGTATACAGATCCTCAGACAGGGCGAACGCTGCCGTGTCCGCAACGCAAGAGTGTATATCGTCAGCGGAAATATCACCGATGCTGAGTTTGACCGCCTTAAATCCTATATCATCAACCCAGTGGAAAGCCGTGAAGCCAGCCTCAAGGAAGTGGAGTCCCTCGATACTAACTACGAAATACCCACTACTGTTGAAGTCCTTGAGGATTTTATTAAGCTCAACGAAAAAGGTCTGCGTGCTTTTATTCAGCATTTCGGTCTGGCTATGGACTACGACGATATTAAGTTCTGCCAGGATTATTTCCGGAAAGAAGAACACAGAAATCCTACTATCACTGAGATCAGAATGATCGACACCTACTGGTCCGACCACTGCCGCCATACTACCTTCCTCACCAATATTGAACAGGTCAATGTTCATGAGCCTAATATCCGCAAGGCTTTTGAAGAATATATCGACGTCCGTGAGTCTATGGGCAGAAATGACCGCCCCGTTACTCTCATGGATCTGGCTACTATCGCTGCAAAAAAACTTAAGGCTGACGGTAAACTCCCTGATCTCGATGAGAGCGAAGAGATCAATGCCTGCTCTGTAAAAATCAAGGTCGATGTGGACGGCAAGGACGAGGACTGGATCCTCATGTTCAAGAATGAGACCCACAATCACCCAACTGAGATCGAACCATTCGGCGGTGCTGCTACCTGTCTCGGCGGTGCTATCCGTGATCCGCTGTCAGGACGTTCATATGTTTACCAGGCAATGCGTGTTACCGGTGCTGCAAATCCTCTTGTACCCGTTGAAGATACTATCACCGGAAAGCTCCCCCAGAGAAAGATCACTGTCGGCGCTGCCAACGGCTACAGCTCCTACGGTAACCAGATCGGTCTCGCTACAGGTCATGTAGCTGAGGTCTATCACCCCGGTTATGTTGCTAAAAGACTGGAGATCGGTGCTGTTCTCGGTGCAGCTCCGGCTGAAAATATCAGAAGAGAAGCTCCCGTTCCCGGTGATATCGTTATACTCCTGGGCGGTAAAACAGGCCGTGACGGCTGCGGCGGCGCTACAGGCTCTTCTAAGTCCCATACCCTTGAATCCCTCGAAAACTGCGGTGCTGAGGTCCAGAAGGGTAATCCTCCAGAAGAAAGAAAACTCCAGAGATTATTCAGAAACCCGGAAGTTACCCGTATGATAAAACGCTGCAACGATTTTGGTGCTGGCGGTGTTTCCGTTGCTATCGGTGAGCTGACTGACGGTCTCATCATCGACCTCAACGCTGTTCCGAAAAAATATGACGGTCTCGACGGAACTGAGATAGCTATCTCTGAATCACAGGAAAGAATGGCTGTTGTTATCGCTCCGGAGGATAAGGATAAATTCCTGGCTGAGGCAAGAAAAGAAAACCTCGAAGCTACTGTTGTGGCTGATGTTGTGGCTGAACCAAGACTTAAAATGAACTGGAACGGCAAAACAATTGTTGATCTTTCCCGTGAATTCCTTAACTCCAACGGTGCCCCTAAATATACGAACGTTACTATCGTTGACCCGGTAAAAGAAGAAGCTTCCAATATCCAGGACAACGCTGAAGCATGGACTTCTCTTATGGGCAGCCTCAATGTATGCTCACAGAAGGGTCTTATCGAAAAGTTCGACTCAACTATCGGTGCCGGCACTGTTCTCATGCCCTTCGGCGGCGTTTACCAGATGACTCCTTCACAGGCTATGGCTGCAAAGATCCCTGTACTCAAGG
>CAMNFW010000097.1 GCA_946537565.1 uncultured Ruminococcus sp.
CTTCTGTGTTGGGCTGCGGTATAATTATACCACTTATACTGTTAAAAGTAAATAACCTCATTTGTAGAATATTTTTAAAAGCACCGCTGAGTTATAGTGCATTTTTACACAGCGTAAATTCTTTGCAGGTAAGTGTTCTTCTGTAACAAAAAAGCTTGTCTGCGGGGAAATCACATAGTCCTGTTTGGCATTTTATTCCGGACCATTGTTGATATTGACAAGATTTATTTACCATGATATAATATTTTTGTACTACACTCTTTCGCCATTATGCGTTTTGAATTGTTTTTTTGAGAGGAGAATTGACATGGTATTCAGAAGATTCTGGGCAGCGAAAGGCGGCAGCTTCCGCCTTTTGCATTTTTAGCCTGTATAATTATGTGAAAAAAGGAGCTGTGTTATGAGATCTGAAAATATGCCCTATGTGATCTGTCATATGGTCATTTCTATCGACGGAAAGGTCACGGGAGATTTTCTCGGCAGCAGTACCGGTTTGCTTGCAGCTGAGGAATACTATGAGATAAACCGTAAACTGAAAGGCGATGCGTTTGCCTGCGGACGTGTTACAATGGAAAGCAGCTTTACCGGCGGCTTTAAGCCTGATCTCGCTGAGTATGAAAATGCTGACGTTCCGGCTGGTGACTTTATCGCCCGTAAACACGGATACTATGCGGTTTCCTTTGACCGCCACGGAAACGTTGGCTGGTCTGACGGCATTATCCATGACGAGGACGCAGGCTATGACGACTGCCATATAATTGAAGTGCTGACTGAGGACGTTCCTGCCGGAATACTGGCTTATTACCGTGATATCGGCGTTTCCTATATATTTGCAGGAAAGCATGATATCGACATTGACTATGCACTTAAAAAACTGTACGATCTGTTCGGTATCAGACAGCTGATGCTGGAGGGCGGAAGCATCATAAACGGTGCTTTTTTCCGTGCAGATGCTGTTGATGAGCTGAGTCTGGTGTATGCTCCGGTCATTGCTGATGAGGACGATAAACCACTGTTCAGCCAGTGCCGGTTCAGGGAATTCAGAAGCTTTCATTCGCAAATGCTCAGCAATGGCATTATGTGGCTCAGATTCAAAAGGGACAATGGCATTAAGGGTGGTCAGTCATGAGGATCTTTATTGATGCGGACGGCTGTCCTGTGGTGGATAATGCTGTGAGAACAGCCGGAAAATTCGGTGTGAAATGCACTATCATCTGCGATACGTCTCATTCGCTGCAGCGTGAAGATGCTGAAACTGTAATTGTTGACAAGGGGGCGGACAGTGCGGATTTCCGTCTGGTGAATCTTCTCTCAGCCGGTGATATTGCTGTTACTCAGGACTATGGACTGGCAGCAATGTGTCTGAGCAGGGGAGCTGTGGTTATTGACCAGGACGGAAGACAGTATACAGATGATAACATCTCCGGTCTGCTGGAATTCCGGGCGGTCTCAGCTAAGGTCAGACGCAGCGGAGGACGTATGAAAGGCAAGCCTAAGCGTATTCCTCAGCAGGACAGCGATTTTGAAAGGTCACTGTCCGCTCTCCTCAGCAGATGACTGCGGACTGTTTAAAAATATATAACGTTATGTACAAAAATTATTGAATGATACCTTGATTTTTTTATGGCTGTATGATATACTATTAAAAAGATTAAAATTATCTTTATTGTATTTTAACAAGGAGGTGCTGTTTATGAATAATAATAAATATTCAACTGTTGACACTAAAGAACTGGTCACTATTATTGCTTATCTTATCGGTGTCAGAAAACATATCGTCGAAAAATGCTTCGATGCTGAATGCCATGATATTTTGCAGTCATTATATGCCTCGCAGCCTGCTACTATAATAAGATATCTCTGCAAGCTTCGGACTACTCTTTTTCTCAGGTATAAAAAAACTGATAATGAAATGAGATATAATCTTAAAAATCTTAATAATCTTGAATGGTATGATCATGAGAATATCGCTCAGCTGGAAGAATGGGGAATCCCGATAATTAAAGCTAATTACCGCTCGGATAAGTATATGCTGGATATCAATTCACTGATAGCTAAATATATTGATGATGTTTCTTCATTGTTCCCGGACTGGGTGGAGTGGAGGTATGTAAGAGAATTGTTTGTTATCCCACATTATAATAATCCTGTCGCCCTTAAGCGTGAATTTGAAAAATATATGAAAAGCAAGGATTATTATCCTTTCCAGGTCTATATCTACTGGACTCCTTTTGACTGCGGAAGTATGCTTATGTCGGACAGAAAATTTTTGCAGATAATTTACTGGCTCCATAACGATTCCTTTGAAGACCCAAGCAAATACCGTGATGCCAATGAGGAAACTAAAAATAATATCTATACCTTTATCCGCAGCAGCATGAGAACTGTTATTGCGGTGGACTGCGAAAATTCCGATGTCTATAAGCTCTATGCCACGCTTAAAGGTCTTGATGAGAGTGAGCTTGAAAAAATTGAAAGAATTTACCTTTATGATGACCACCATACTACTGTAGGCTGGCAATGGCTGGATAAGTTCACTGAAATTCCCGTTGAGCATATCATTATCGACAGAGTTACTGAGAGAAAAAGTCTCGTTGATATCGTTATGACCGCCGGTGTCTGTCAGAATCATTTCGCTGAGGGCATCGACAGCTTCATTCTTGTTTCCAGCGACTCTGATTTCTGGGGACTTATAACTTCACTGCCAAATGCTAAATTTCTCGTTATGTATGAATATGAAAACTGCGGACGGGCAATAAAAAATGCTCTTGAGGAGCATGATATCTATTACTGTGCCATTGATGACTTCTGTTCAGCCAATGTTGACGGCTTCAAAAGAGCTGTGCTGCTGGGGCTGCTGCAAAAATATCTGCCTGATATCCTCTACTGCAACGGCAGAGAACTGGTGGAACATCTTTATGAGGAAGCCTGGATCGAGGGTACTGACAGCGAAAAAAATCATTTCTACGACCGGTATATCAAGACCCTAAGCCTTAAGGTCGATAAGGACGGAAACTTTACCGTTGAAGTTAAAAAATAATGAGGTGCGGAAAATGACTTACGAAGAGATCAAAAAAATAGAGGAGATAAGGATATATATCAGTCAGGCTGATGAATCCCTGAACGCTCTCGGCTACACCGAACACAGCTTCCCTCATGTTACCACTGTTGCGGAAAGAGCCGGTTATATCCTTGAGACCCTCGGCTATCCGGAAAGAACTGTGGAGCTGGCTAAGATCGCCGGTTATCTTCATGATATCGGCAATCTCATAAACAGAGTCGATCACAGTCAGTCCGGTGCGATAATGGCTTTCAGAATCCTCGATCATCTCAACTTTCCACCGGAGGAGATTGGTCAGATCGTTACTGCTATCGGCAATCATGATGAAGGTTTCGGTGTGCCGGTAAGCGCTCTTGCTGCTGCACTGATACTTGCGGACAAAAGCGACGTAAGACGCAATCGTGTGAGAAATCAGGACGTTACTTCCTTCGATATCCATGACAGAGTGAACTATTCGGTCACTAAGTCTGAGCTGAAAATAAATGAGGCTCATACTAATATAAAACTCAGGCTTTCAGTTGACACAAGATACGGCTCGGTAATGGACTATTTTGAGATCTTTCTCCAGCGTATGATCCTTTGCAGAAAAGCTGCTGACAAGCTGGGTCTTGAATTCAAGCTTATCATCAACGGTCAGCAGCTTATTTAACCTATGCAGCATCAGAAGGTCGGACAGAATTATTTCTCATTGAAAGAGGTATCTGAAATGGATAACGGTTTTTCTGTTCTCATGATGATTTTTGGCGGAGCTATCCTGTTTTATGCCGGTTTGCTGACCACCGGCAATCCTAAGCTCCTGCCGTTTACTGTACAGCCGACCCTGAGAAAAAAAGATAAAAAAAGTCAGGTAAGACATATTGCTGCAATTACCGCAGCAGTTGGCGTGCCGTTTTTGCTGGGAGGTTTTGCAGGTCAGTTCTGGGGCGATCTTGTCTGCCTGATAGTTATGGGTGCGCTGGGAGTTTTGCTGATAATAATCGCCCTCATTCCAAATAAGAATAAGGGCGGAAATCCTGATGAGGATAACGAGGAAAAATAAAAGCCGCAGGTTTGGCATTTTCAGTAAAAAATCACGGCTGTTCCTGGTGAAGGGAATATACATCAGTGAATCTGCTGCGGTACTGAAAAGGCGTCATGCCTGTGTGTCTGCGGAATGCTGCCGAAAATGCGCTCTGTGACGAAAAGCCCAGCGATACCGCTATCTCAGAAAGCGGAAAATCTGAAAATATCAGGATATTCTGAGCAGTGGCTATCCTGGCTTTCAGAATGTACGCTTTTATCGGCATCTTCATCTCCTTTGAAAACAGCCTGGACAAATAGCTGGGATTCAGATTTTCATGCTCCGCTGCCATTTCCAGTGTCAGGGCTGTTCCAAGATTGCGGTAGATATAATCCACCGTCCGCCGTACATGAAGTGAAATGCTGCTCGTCTTTTTAACGTCACGCATACGCTCAGCAAAATCCAGCATAAGATCGCCGGTCAGTTCAATTACCTGATCGGGGTCTTTGCAGCTGTCACATTTTCTTATATATATATCACTGAGAGTATAGGCGATATTGTGCGACATTCCGCCGTCTATACATATCCGGGCGATTATTCCTGCTCCAATGGCAAAGTGATACTGATTGTTCCGGAGAAGATTGTCCGACAGCTGACCTTTGCCTTCATAATAATGCAGCCGGATATCGTCAAAATTTTCACGGACTTTTTCTACGTCACCGTTTTTTATGTCATCGTAACGGGAAAATTCACTGCTGATCTCCGTGCGCTGAAAGTCCTCTTCAAGCTGAACGAACAGTCTGTAGTTCAGCTCTTTGTTTGTGTTCATCTTCATCACCTCACTTTGCAAGAATATCATATTTTTGATAAAAAGTCAATAGAATTGATAGATTTGTAAGGTTCATCTGATTATAATATGTCTTAAATCAAATGAACGGAGTGATGATCATGACAAAAACTATGGATCTTACTAAGGGAAAGGTAAGCAGTGTAATACTGAAATTTTATTTTCCGCTGCTGGCAACAGCTATGCTTCAGCAGCTTTATTCCTTCGCCGATACCGCTGTGGTCGGAAGGGGACTGGGGGACAATGCTCTGGCAGCAGTGGGCAATATGGGTTCACTTTGCTTTCTTATTATAGGCTTTTCAATGGGACTTGCCAACGGTTTCTCTATTCTTATCGCCCAGCATTTCGGTGAAAAAAATTATCCCCGCCTCAGACAGACTCTTAAAGGGATACTGTTCCTTTCAGGCGGCATCACTGTTCTGCTCTCAGCTCTGAGCATTCTCTTCCTGCGGAGAATACTGATACTCTTGCAGACAGAAGATATTATTCTCCATGACAGCCTGATGTACGGCTATGTCATCTTCGGCGGACTTTTTGCAACTATCGCTTACAATATGAGTGCTGGTATCCTGCGCTCTCTTGGTGACAGCAAAACTCCGCTGAAAGCTATTATCATTTCATCTGTGCTGAATATCGGAATGGACTGCTTCTTTATATTTGTACTGCATACAGGTGTTGCCGGAGCTGCCGCTGCTACTATAATCTCTCAGGTAGTTTCTGCCGGGATCTGCTTGAAAAGACTTGCCGGCATTGATTTCCTGAAAGGCGAAAATACCGACAAAAAGCCTGATCTCCGCCTTTATGTCATGCTGCTGAAAAACGGCGTGCCAATGGCGCTTATGAATTCTATCACAGCTGTCGGCTGTATGACTGTGCAGTATTATGTCAACGGTCTGGGCGTTGCATCTGCCTCAGCCTATGCCGCCTGTAGTAAGTATATTAATATGTTCATGCAGCCTGCCTGCACTGCCGGTGCCACGATCTCTGCTTATACCGGTCAGAATTTCGGCGCAAAGCGTTTTGACCGGATAAAAGAGGGTCTGCATACCTGTATTAAAATTGCTCTTGTTTCATATGCAATGCTCGGCTCAGCGATGTTTCTTTTCCCGCATCTCCTTGCAAAGGTTCTCCTGACCGGCTCTGAACAGATAAGCTATGCAGTTCAGTTCCTTCCGATATGCGGTGTTATGCTGTTTTCAGTTGATCTGCTGTTTGTATACCGCAATGCTGTTCAGGGAATGGGATTTCCGATCATACCCATGATGTCAGGAATACTTGAAATGGTGCTTCGTATTGGAACTATCTCAATTTTTATCGGATCGCTGGGTTTTCGGGCTACAGCTTTTGCAGAGGTGTTTGCATGGTCAGGCGCACTGATCGTCAATATGAGCGCTTACTACTGGATATTCAACAGAGAAAAAAGATGCTCCGACCCTGCATTTCTTGTACATATAAATAAATCCGACTGCTTAAGACCTGTTTTCAGATCAAGATAATGCTGCGCTGTAAGGCTGGCGGCACTGTTATAAAGGAGGGTATTTACCATGAAAATGATCAATATTGTCAATGGTCCGCAGAATGTTTCTGCCATAATTCAGGGCTGTATGAGAATGCCGGCTCTTTCCAAAGAGGACGCTGCTAAGGTTATTCGCACTGCCTTCGACTGCGGCGTGAATTTCTTCGACCATGCTACCTGTTATGGCAGCGGTGAGGCAGAGGAACGCTTCGCTCAGGCTTTTCCGCTGACCGGTATCCGCCGTGAGGATATTTTTATCCAGAGCAAATGCGGTCTCTGTCTGGACAGAAATGAATTCGACTGGACTAAGGATAATATACTGTCCAGCGTTGATGACAGCCTTCGCCGTCTGAATGTTGAATATCTGGACGCTCTGCTGCTGCACAGACCAGATCTTCTGTTTGAACCGGAGGAGGTGGCAGAGGCTTTTGAGCTGCTGGAAAAATCCGGTAAAGTCCGTCATTTCGGTGTCAGCAACCTTATGCCCATGCAGATAGAGCTGCTCAGAAAGTTTTCATCTCAGCCGCTGGTCATCAATCAGGTACAGCTTTCACTGGAGCAGTCTCAGCTCATCGACCAGGCTTTTTATATGAACAATAAAACTACGGATATGTCTGTGAACCGTGATGATTCCCTGCTGGATTACTGCCGTCTGAATGATATCACAATACAGGCATGGTCACCGCTTCAATACGGAATGTTCCGTGGCACCTTCATTGATAACCCGGAATTTCCGGAGCTGAACAAGGCGCTCGCTGAAATTGCTGAGCGTGAGAATGTTACAAAAGCTGCCGTTGCTGTTGCGTGGATACTTCGTCACCCGGCAAAAATGCAGGCGGTAGTTGGCACGATGAATCCTGAACATATCAAGGATATTTGCAGTGCAGCCAATGTCACCCTTTCTCACCATGACTGGTATGCTCTTTACCTTGCTTCCGGAAAATTCCTGCCATGAGTTATAACGGAGATACTTCATGATCTGAGGTATCTCCTGTTTTTTTATATCTGCGGAAACCCTCAGCCCTTTAATGCAGCTGCTGAAAAAATTATTCTGCCGTGAGATTAATGTATACTGCCGCTATGTGTTTAGGTCGGTAAACAGGAAGAGAACCATTGGTCTTTGGAGAATTTTGACAAAAAAGATGTTGACACTTTATGTATTATATGTTATAATTACTA
>CAMNFW010000098.1 GCA_946537565.1 uncultured Ruminococcus sp.
GAAGCCGGGCGGCGTTTTTTATTAAGCTGAACTCTTGTGCGCTTGATAGCCTTGGAGAGAACCCTGACAGCCTCGTCCTGACCGAGAACACGTTTTTTGAGATTATCTTCCAGCTTAGCGATCTTAAGGAATTCAGACTCAGCGATCTTGCTGGCAGGGATACCGGTCCAAAGCTCAACAACTCTGGTGATATCTTCTTCTGCAACGTTAACGTTTTCGGCGATATCCTTGATTTTATCAGCGGCATCACGGGCATGGATAAGCTTGCCTTTGACCTCAGCGAGCGCCTTGTAATCCGGTTCATTTTGTTCAGAGAGGGATTTTTCGAGACCCTCCAGCACCTTGATCTCTTTTTGCAGCTTAGCGTACTCAGCGATCTCAGGTGTACGGATATTAGCATGAGCGCAGCCCTCATCCAGCAGGTCGATAGCTTTATCCGGCAGGAAGCGGTCGGTGATATATCTTTCAGACAGCACAGCGCAGGCTCTTATGAGATAGTCAGAGATATGGACTTTATGGTAATCCTCATAGTATTTCTTGATACCCAGGAGGACGTTAACGGTATCCTCGATAGTTGGCTCAGCGACAGTTACAGGCTGGAAACGTCTTTCGAGGGCAGAATCCTTTTCGATATACTTTCTGTACTCACCGAAAGTGGTAGCACCGATAACCTGGATCTCGCCGCGGGAGAGGGCAGGTTTCAGCAGGTTGCCGGCATTCATTGAGCCTTCGGAGTCGCCGGCGCCCACCAGGTTATGAACCTCATCAATGAAGAGGATGATATTACCTTCAGCCTTTACTTCGTCCACAAGTCCCTTAACACGGCTCTCAAACTGTCCACGGAACTGAGTACCAGCCAGCAGAGCTGTGAGGTCGAGGAGAAAAACTTTTTTATCTGCGATATTCATTGGAACATTGCCGTCATTGATTCTCTGGGCGATACCCTCAGCAATAGCAGTTTTACCAACGCCTGGGTCACCGATAAGGCATGGATTATTTTTAGTTCTTCTGGAGAGGATCTGGATGACACGGTTGATCTCCTTATCTCTGCCGATTATTCTGTCCATAGCGCCCTCAGCGGCTTTTTGTGAGAGGTTAGTGCAGTAGGTATTAAGGAAGCGCATATCCGAATTTTTCTTGCCTTTTTTTCTTCCGAACAGACCGCCAATTTTTCTTTTGCTGTTATCGTTGTCTGAATCCTCGCCGAGCATATCAGCAGCGGAATTTTCAGGTTCATTATTTTCATCTTCATCAGACTGCTTATTATCCATACCAAACATATTTCCCAGAAAATCCGGCATAACGCCTGAACCGCCCATTTCAAAGGCATCTCCGTCCAGCATATTCATCATCTGGTTAGACAGCATATCAACATCATCATCGGTAATACCGAGCTTTTCCATATAATCTGACACCTGCGGTATTTTCTTATCACGGGCGCAGACGAGGCAAAGTCCCTCATTTTTCTTTTCATTGCCCTGCACCGAAGTGATAAACACCACGGCAGGTCTTTTCTTGCAGTTACTGCACATTATCATCTGGCAGGTTCCTCCTTTTGAGTTTGTTATTTCACTGGGGAAAACCCTTTTGAAAAAGGGGTCTTCCCCAGACCCCTTTCCTGAAACTTTCAGCTTCGTGGTGAAGGGAAGTATTATATCGTAACATCAGACAGCTGAAATGTCAGCTGGGTGGAATTGGGCGTGGATATATGCGAGGTTTATTTCTTTGAAGCGAATTCATAGAAATATTTGAACAGAATTGATTTATCTATAGCTTCGTGGTTGAAGAACAGCATTTCATTACTGCCGAGAATCACATAAAGTCTTATCATAACGGCGATGACGAAAATGATAACTCCGCCCTTGAAAATGCCGATGAATCCGCCGGCAACATGAGAGCCGATACCGTCAGCGTCAGCGTCCTTTGTCATAGCCTTTATCAGGAACAGCGTAGCCACGAATACTATGGCGAAGAGTATGATAAAGCTTACCAGACGGACAATATCCTTGTAAGCATCAGCGGTAAGGTTTTCGGAGATATACTTTGCGGCATCTCTCATAGATTCCTTATCGCAGAGCAGGGGGGCCAGTTCGTCCATAAGCTCCGGATTATCCTTAAGCTTCTGACCGGCACTTTCTGCGGCATACTTGCTGAGTTCTTTTGAAAGCAGACTGCTGAGAACCTTGCGGAAACCTTCATGGACTTCATCATAGAGGATCTGATCTTCAGCAGCTTTTTTGCCGTTGACATTGTTTATGTATTTTACCAGTTCACCGTCAACGTCCTCGCCATTTTCAAATATCTTAGTGATCTTGCCCTGGTCGGCATTAATGAAGTAGCTGAGGTTTTCGAGGTAATTATCGGTCTCCTGAATGAAAGCCTCATTGTTGAGACATTTCTGTATTTTTGAGGTATTAGAGCCGCTGATGCTGGAGTTATAGATACCCTCAGCTATAGAGCCGCTTACGGCAAAAGCGATTATCAGAGCAAGTGCATAGCTGACAAGTGAGACCAATGCTCTTATCCAGCCTTTTTTACCTGATATGAACACGCATATCAGTACAGCTGCAAGAGCGATAACATCATAAAACCACCAAAATTCTGAACCCATAGTTTTTTTCCAGGTGAACAGTGGATCACCCGGACCTCCTTTCGTTTAACTGTTGTAATCTATTCTATCTATTTTATTGAAGCCTTTGAGGAAAATATACTCCTCACTTCTTACGAATCCAGTATATGAATCATTGATCCTTGCGGTAGAACGGAGACTGCCGCTGAAATCATAGGCGAGGATTTTTCCTGAACACATAATGTAAGCCAGGTCATTTTCGACAGTAACGTCGATGAGGGGTTCGCCCATATTAATGACAGTAGGTTCGGAGTTTCCGTCCTTGAAGAGTACAGCCTGATACATACGCCGGTCGTAGTTATTGATTATTACAGCAGAATTTCCGCCGCTGCTTGAGCCGCCGGCGAGGTCGCCGTCGTATTTATAGTAGGAGCTGATCTGACCTTTGCCGTCAACGTAGCCGCAGGCATCAATTCCGAGGACGAAAGCGCCATTATCGAATCCGAACACATCAAGTCCCAGAGTATCAATACCGGGAGAAGTCCAATTTTCGCCGCTTTCATGGGTATTTATCTCCTGCACAGAAGTGACCATAGCGCCGTTTTCAGCGTAAACATAGCTGACCACGCATTCAGAGCTGTCCTCTTTGAAGGAGATATCGTTGACACGTTCGATACATTTTCGCTGATAAATAACATTACCTTTTTTATCGAATATCTGTATTTCGCAGTCATAGTTTTCGGAGGTGATAACAACAGCAGTGTTACCCTCCTTGCTAAGACGGGCGAAGAGGATATTAGCGGAATCGAAGGAACCGGAGTAGACCACACCGTTTATATCCTCCACGGCGAATTCATTTCCGCCGCTTTCAAAGATAAGGAATCTTCCATTATCGGTTTCCATGATGGGGTTAGTAAGAGCGTGCTGCCGTCGTTTTATGAGAGCGCCCTCGGTGTTGTAGAAGTATATGTAGGCATCGCTGAGGACAGCAACGGTATCCTTTGAATAACCCAGCTGGTAGCTGTTTTCGCCGCTGACCTCGATAGGAAAGTTTCCGCTGGCGAGTTCGCCGTCATTGACGATAGTCTGATAATGGTCACTTATACCCTTAAGCTTAGGGTACCAGGTTTCTCTTGTGAAATACAGTGCGGTCAGCGCCCCGGCAATGAGAAGGAATACAATAAAGCGGACAAGCCGTTTTCTTCGCTTCTTTTTATTTTTCAGCTCAACGATATCGTTGGCATCATACATGGGCAATGCAGCCGCCTCCTTTCGATATTGTTCTGTTCTACATTAAATTTTTATAAGATGAATGAGTGAAAACAGATTTATGAAAGGCTGCATAAGAAAAAGCAGCGATCCATAAAATATAAACAGCGGAATACTATTTAAGCATCTCCTCCATTGAGTAGAAAACTCTGTTCAGGTAAAGGCCGTGAGCCATAGCAGTTCTGCCGGCTTTAAGGCGGTCTTTTGCGGCGAGGATATCGGGCAGGCTGTCCGGTGGGATCCTGCCTTCATTGATATCGAGGAGGGTGCCTGTGATTATCCTAATCATATTATACAGAAAACCGTCGCCTTTTACAAGCATTATCACAGAATCACCATTATTTTCTATGTCAAGTGAATATATTGTCCTTATGGTTGTGGATACATTTGTACAGTCGGCACAGAAGGAAGCGAAGTCGTGAGTGCCAATAAGACATTCCGCAGCATTTTTTGCTTTTTCTGTATCGAATTTCCTGCGGTAATGGAGAGCCAGGTCGGTGGAAAAAGGGTCTTTGGATTCATTGCAGTGGAGCCGGTACATATACTCCTTTCCCACGCAGTCGAACCGGGCATGAAAATCAAGGGGAGCATCCTCACAGCTGAGGATAGAGATATCATCAGGCAGCTCACCGTTTACTCCACGGCAGAAGCCAAGACAGCTTATCCGGCTGCTGGTCTTTACATTGAAACAGAACTGTTTTGCATGAACACCGGTATCTGTCCGGGAACAGCCGGTAATGGAGATTTTTTCGTTCAGGACTTTGGAGAGTGCCTTTTCCAGCATCTCCTGCACAGTAACGGCATTGTTCTGTATCTGGAAGCCGTGATAATTAGTTCCCCTGTACGCTGTCATCACTTTCAGGTTTCTCAATTTTATCCTCCTCAGGCTTGCTAAGCTCCGGTGCAGAGTCTTCGCAGTTTGGTTCAGTATCGTCAGCCGCAGCATCAGAGGGCAGCTGAGTATTTTCAGGAGCAGGCTGTTTTTGTTTTTTTCTAAGGTCAAGCAGAGCCAGAAGTATGAACAGTGCAAGTGCCGCAGCTGAAATACATAAGCCCAAATGAAAACCTTCCGGTGCATATTTTATTCTTATCTCATGCTCACCGGCATCAAGCTTTGCGCCCATCATTGCATTCATAACGGGGAAGGTCTCAACTTCTTTGCCGTCAGCATAAACCTTCCAGCCTTTTTCGTAGGGCATAGCCATGAAGAACACACCGTCTTCCTTTACGGTGATATTTCCACGAATATCGGTATCGGAGAAGGAGGTTATATTCAGCTGTTCATCAGCCAGATTTTCATAAGCTTTTTCAAAGGCATCCTGGCTGAGAGCGTAAACATAAAACTCAAAGCGGCCGTTATCAACATTGTCCTTGACATTGAACACAAGACTTTCGGTATCACCGGTCTGACCGCCGCCCATCGGGAATGCAACAGGAAAGTCCTTGACAGAGATATTGCTGTCAACAGTTGTATCGTTGAGTTTAGCTTCGATAGTGTCCATAGTACCGTTTACAGCATAGCCGTAGAGGTAAGAGCCGTCGATACATTCATAGTCAAATTTAATTGAAGCGGCAGAGCCTTTATTGACAAGGGTGAAATCATAATTTCCATAGCTTATCTTATCGGCTTCCATATTGTTATAGCTTATTTCCTTTATCGGATACGGTGTCAGCACCGGTTCGCTTACTCCGGCAGCACTCATTATCATCTTGTTCTGATATTCAAAGGCATTGGGAGAATTCTGGTCGGGGATATCGAGAACGCTGCTGTTCATCATATATCCCAGGGAAAGGGGATATTTGTTCTTGTAGAGGAAAACGCTGGAATCTGCCTGGTCAACGGTATCGAGAGACATTTTTTCGCTGCTGAGAGCGCCGTTTCTGGAGATGATATATTTAAGTCCCAGCATGGAATTCACAACGGGGGTGGAAATACGGTAATAGTATCTGTTTCCGGCTTCTGAGGCATAAAGCCCCAGTCTGCGGAAAAATCTTGTAACATAGACATTTGCAGAGGAAGAGAACTGTGAAATACCGGTATATCCATAGAGTGCGCTGTCATTGAGAGTATAGGTGGTGGTCATTTCGGTGCGGCGGAATGGGTCTGGTTCATTTTCATTGATATAATCCAGCATGGGCATAACGTTTTCATACTGTGTAGGATAAGACAGGTATGACGAGCTGCCCACGGTCTTTACACCGATAAGTGTATTGCTCACCAGCTCGGTAATAACAACACCGGCAGTGATAACGTTGAGCATTGTTTTCTTCACGGCAAATCTGCGGAAGGGGAAAAGCTTGACTGCTGCAAAAATAAGGATATATGCGCCGCAGATTATTGCAGAGCTTCTTACAGCACCGGTGAATGCGAAATTCTCCTTGTCCTTGAGATAGTTGAGAAGCACAACTGCTGCCGGTCCCGGCAGCATCAGCAGGATCTGGTATATCTTTATCTCTCTGCTGAGTATCGCATCATATGCCCGGAAGCCAGCTGTCACCAGCAGGAAGCAGAAAATAAACGCAAAACGGTAAGGTATCTGGTTAGTCAGGTGGAAGCCGTGCCAGATGAAATTGAGGATATTAAGATTGCAGCTGACTGCGATAAGTCCCAGCATCAGCACCATAGCTATCTTCTCACGGATCTTTATCCCGGCTGAGAAGAGGAACACTCCTATAAGCGCAACAGCCAGCATTCCGCAGGCAAAATTAGGCAGGCCTTCTTTGGTAGCCGGGGGATTATAGGAGATGAGGTTTGCAAAAATGGCAGTCCATTTTTCGTACCAGTAAGCGGAGGAAGGAAATGTATTGTTTGCGCTGTAGGTAAGCTGCAAGCCGAAATATGCCGGCAGAAGCATGAATCCTCCGAGTGCAATGCCGATGACTGAGGAACGGAATATCAGCCAGAGCTTGTACATATAATCCTTGAAGCTTTTGCCTTCGATAACTATTGCAGCGGCAAACATGAATATCGTGAACAGGCAGGTGAAGTAGCCGATGTAGTAGTTTGACACAAGTGAAAGTGCAAGGGATATTGTATAAAGCTTCCATTTTCCTTCACGACAAAGGGCTGTAACTCCCAGCATTACCAGCGGAAACAGGGCGATAGTGTCGAACCACATAACGTTCCAGTAATAACCAAGAGTATAGCTGGAGAGAGCAAACATTGACGAGAAAAATGTTATGGAAAGATCACTGCGGTTATAGGTATATTTCAGGAAACGGCTGAAGAATACACCGCTGAATCCTACCTTTGCGATAAGGATAAAGGTAAGCGCATCTCTGACGTGTTCCTCAGTGAAAAATATTGATATCCAGTTCAGAGGACTTGCAGCGTAATATGAGATAAGCGAAATAAAATTCGTACCCATTCCGTTTTCCCAGGAATAGAGAAAAGAACCGCCGGTGAGCAGCTTTTCCCTAACCACACGGAAAAAGGGATAGTACTGGTGCCAGAGATCCACCACCAGCATCTGGTTATTGCCGAAAGGGTGGATACCCTGTCTTCCGAAGCCAACGAGCATGAGTGTTACGGGTATAACAAAGGCGAGTATACTGTAGAGTACACCTTTATCAAACATAGCCTTTCCGAAATTTGAATTTCTGAACCTTTCAAAGGAAGAAGGCTCAGCCTTGTCTCTCTTTCTTTCCATTTTTATCCTTTCTTTCAGCTCCTGAGAATTGCGGTGATCTTTATATCAGGTCAATTTTTTGTAATTATGCTAACAGTTACAGCTGCTGCCAGGAACAGG
>CAMNFW010000099.1 GCA_946537565.1 uncultured Ruminococcus sp.
AGGACGGAAGCATCACGATGATACCGATCCTGACGATGCCGGAGGATGATAAAACTCACCCGATCCCTGACCTTACAGGATATATCACAGAGGGACAGATCATTTTATCCCGTGAGCTTTACAGAAAGGGAATAAATCCGCCGGTTGACGTATTGCCGTCACTATCGAGACTTAAGGATAAGGGAATAGGAAAGGGCAAGACCCGAGCAGATCACTCAGACACAATGAACCAGCTTTTCTCTGCATATGCAAGAGGAAAGGACGCAAAGGAGCTTATGGTAGTACTTGGTGAAGCAGCGCTTACACCGACTGATCTGCTGTATGCAAAGTTTGCAGATGAATTTGAGAAGAGGTATGTATCCCAGGGCTTCAACAATAACCGTTCGATAGAAGAAACGCTTACAATAGGCTGGGAGCTGCTGAAGCTTTTGCCGAGGAGTGAGCTTAGGAGGATCAGGGAAGAGTACCTTACGAAATACTATGATACTCAGGATTGAGGTGAGCTTGTTTGGCAAGACTTAATGTAAATCCAACGAGAATGGAGCTGAGCAAGCTTAAGAAAAAGCTTGGCTCTGCCAGAAGAGGGCATAAGCTGCTGAAGGATAAGCGTGACGAGCTGATGAGGCAGTTCATGATACTGATAAAGGAAAACCGTCAGCTCAGGACTGAGGTAGAGCAGGCGATATCCGAAGCCAACAGGTACATGGCAGTTGCAGGCTCAGTAATGCAGCAGGCGGCTCTTGAAACGGCGCTTCTTCTGCCGAAGCAGGACGTAGAGCTGGAGGTTACGGAAAAGAATGTAATGAGCGTGTATATTCCGGTATTCAAGCCGAAGTACAGGACCGATGATACAAGTGATATTTACTCATACGGCACAGCCTTCACTTCAATTGATCTGGACGGAGCTGTCAGCGCACTGAGCGAGGTTTTCCCGAAAATGATAAGGCTGGCGGAGGTTGAAAAGGCTTGTCAGTTAATGGCTGATGAGATAGAAAAAACCAGAAGGCGGGTAAATGCTTTGGAGCATATCATGATACCGGACTATGAAGAGACCATCAAGTTCATAACAATGAAGCTTTCGGAGAATGAGCGAAGCACAACAACATCGCTAATGAAAGTAAAGGATATGGTTTTAAAGCAGAGTCACAATTTCAAATAAAAAAAAGACCCGGAGTTATATCCGGGTCAATTTTATGTGCCTGTAAAAGCAGTCTGACTAATCAGAAGTGATTTTTGAGGATCAGAATAAGAATGATCAATCTTCACTGGGAAGAGAATTTGAAAGACTGCTGAAAGCGTTTTCAACGACTTTATTATCAGGAGCTTTAGTGAAGCTGCTGACGATAGGAACGATGATAAGTGAAACAATCATTGAGAAAGCGCCGGCATTGATAGGAGAAAGGAGATTGATCGGGAGCTTGAGATCAATAACAGACTGACGGAGACCGCTGAAGGCATCAAAACCAAAACCAAACAGGATCATATGAGCGACAGTAATACCGATACCGGTAGCGAAGCTTGCCCAGCAGGCAGCAGAGGAAGCTTTTTTCATGAAGAGACCGTAGAGGAAAGGTCCGAGGAAAGCGCCGGAAAGAGCGCCCCATGAGTATGACATAAGAGTTGAGATAGAAGCGTTTTTGTTAGAAGCGATAATAACGGAAATAACAAGGAAAACAGCGATGAAAATTCTTGTAGTGAGCATTTGTTTTTTGTCATCGAAATTCTTAACTCTTGGCTTGATGAGGTCATTAGTGAGAGTAGTGCTGGAAGTAAGAACAAGAGAAGAAAGGGTAGAAAGAGAAGCTGAAAGTACAAGCACAACGATTAGACCGATGAGGATATTTGGAAGAGCCTCATGGATAAGAGCTGGAACCATAGTATCATAAACGGGTTTACCGTTAACAGTTTCGATGAAAGCCTTGCCTTCGACATTTTCAGTTGAGCAGTAGAGTCTTACGAAACCGCCCATGAAGTAAGAACCACCGGCAACGACAACAGCGAAGAAGGTAGAAATAATAGCACCTTTTCTGATAGCTTCTGCATTTTTGATGGCATAGAATTTCTGGACCATCTGAGGGAGACCCCAGGTACCGAGAGAAGTAAGTATAACAACGCCGAGCAGATTGAGAGGATCGGGACCGAACAATGAGCCGAGGGTTCCGGTATTACCCTTATCATCAGGGATAAGGTCAAGAGCAGCGGTAGCAGCGGAGAAGCCGTCTTTTTTAGCTACAGTGAGACCGACAACGGTAGCGATACCGATGAGCATGATAATACCCTGGAAGAAGTCATTGAGGGCAGTAGCTTTGTAGCCGCCGAGGGTAACATAAATTGCAGAAAGCACAGCCATGAGGATAATGATAATAGTCGGACCGTTTTCACCGAGATCAAAGACCATACCGAAGAGACGGGAAAGGCCGTTATAAACTGAAGCAGTATAAGGGATAAGGAAAACGAAAACGATGAGAGCGGAAGCCGTTTTGAGGCTGTTGGAATCGAAGCGTTTCTCGAAATATTCGGGCATAGTTTTAGCGCCGATATGGTTGGTCATAAGTCTTGTACGCTTACCGATGAGGAAGAAGGGGATAAGGCTGCCGATGATAGCATTGCCAATACCGATCCAGCTGGCGGAGATACCGTAGCTCCAGCCGAACTGACCGGCATAGCCGATGAAAACGACGGCAGAGAAATAGGTCGTACCGTAGGAGAAAGCGGTGAGCCAGGAGCCGACGCTTCTACCGCCGAGGATAAAGTCATTTGTTGATTTGGTTTTTCTTGAAGTATAGATACCTATACTAACCATTACAGCAACATAGATAAATAGGATAATAAAGGTTGCTGCTTTAGAAGTCATAAAAAACGCACATCCTTTCAAGATTGATATAAAGTGTTAAACCTGTAAAGCTTTAAATAGATAAAGCGACAATAATATTATATATCTCTGTATATAATTTGTCAACAGTTTTTTAATATTTTTTTGTTTTAACGATTAGCTTTGACCAACTTTGAAAAATAGCATATTTGAGTGGAATACAGGACTTGACACAGTAGCTTAAGCGTGATATAATAGAATAATAAGAGACTGTGAGACATCAGAGTATTACCGACAGTTCGTTTGCGCCATCCTGTCGTTAAAAAAAACCAGGGCATCCTTTGGATCTGCATAGAAATGGAAGTGGAATCTGCACGCAGTGAGGGCAGATAGCCGTGTTTCTGTGTGAACGGGTGCGTCTGCGTAGGGGGCAGGCGTTTTTTTATTATTGAAAGGAAATTGATTATGTACTACTTAAAGACCTCCGCATATTTTGACAGCGCACATTTTCTGTCAGGCTACAGCGGAAAATGTTCAAATATACACGGACACCGCTGGAAGCTTGAAGTAATGCTGAAAAGCAGGAATATACAGGCCAGCGGAGATAAACGAGGAATGCTTATGGATTTCAGTGATGTAAAGGCAGCGGTGAGAAGGCTTGCAGGAAGCTTTGATCATGCTTTGATATATGAAAGCGGAAGTCTCCGTCCGGCGACACTTGCGGCATTGAAAGAAGAGGAATTCAGGCTGATAGAGGTACCGTTCAGACCGACAGCAGAGAATCTTGCTGAGCATTTTTTCAATACACTTAGTGCAGCGGGAATACCGATAAGTTCGGCAGCAGTATATGAAACACCGGAAAACTGTGCGGTATATGAACCGGAGGAAGAATGATGTATCCGGTAGCAGAAAAATTTGTGAGCATAAACGGTGAAGGCAGAAGAGCCGGTGAACTTGCTGTATTTATACGGTTCAGGGGCTGTAATCTTAGCTGCGGATACTGTGATACAAAATGGGCGAATGCACAGTCAGCGCCGGCAGAATATCTTAGTGAGCAGCAGCTGACGGACTATGTAATATCGACAGGAGTGATAAACGTAACGCTGACAGGCGGAGAGCCGCTGCTCCAGAAGGACATAAGCAGTTTAACGGATATGCTTATCAGTAATGGCAGAAGGGTAGAGATAGAAACAAACGGCAGTGTATCAATAGCAGATCTTGCAGCGAGAAAAAAACGTCCGGTATTCACACTGGACTATAAACTTCCTTCCAGCGGAATGGAGAGCAGGATGCTGATTGAGAATTATAAATATCTTAATAAAGAAGATACAGTAAAGTTTGTATGCGGAGACAGAGCTGACCTGGAGCGAGCTGCTGAGATAATAGCGGAGAATGAACTGATCGAGCGGAGCAGTGTATATTTCAGTCCTGTTTTTGGCAGTATAGAGCCGGCAGAGATAGTAGAGTTCATGAAAGAAAGATGTATAAACGGAGCGAGGGTTCAGCTCCAGCTGCATAAATTTATCTGGGATCCTGAAAAGAAAGGTGTATGAAAAATGGATAGAGAAGCAATAGAATTTCACATCAGAGGACTGCTTGAAGCGATAGGAGAAGATCCTGACCGTGAGGGACTTCGGGAGACACCGCAGAGGGTTGCAAGAATGTACGAAGAGGTATTTGAGGGCATTGGCTATACAAATCATGAGATAGCGGAGATGTTTGGAAAGACTTTTGAGCATACTACACAGGAAGGCATGGAATCAGCAGTGATCATGCGTGATATATCAGTTTTCAGTTATTGTGAGCATCACATGGCATTGATGTACGATATGTATGTAAACGTGGCATATATCCCCAGGGGAAAGGTATTAGGACTGAGTAAGATAGCAAGGATATGTGACATGGCAGCGAAGCGGCTTCAGCTTCAGGAGAGGCTGGGGCGAGACATAGCCGAGATAATATCAGAAGCCGCAGGAACACCGGATGTGGGGGTGCTGATAAGAGGCTCACACAGCTGCATGACAGCAAGAGGCATACGCAATGTGAGCGCACAGACGGTGACAAGAACCTACTGCGGAGCATTCCGCACTGACAGCGGACTGAAACAGATGCTGGAATGAGGGGTGGAGAAGAAAAATGAAAGCACTTGTATTATTGAGCGGCGGAGTTGACAGTTCGACCTGTCTTGGACTTGCAGTGAAAGAATATGGAGCAGAGAATGTAACAGCGCTTGCGATATATTATGGACAGAAGCACAGCCGGGAGCTTGAAGCAGCGAAGAAGGTAGCGGGTTACTATAATGTGCCTTTGAAGGAGCTTGATCTTGCATTGATATTTGCAGATTCAGACTGTTCACTGCTGAAGGGATCGGAAGAAGATATACCGGCAGAGACATATGCAGATCAGCTTAAAAAGACCGGCGGCGCACCGGTATCGACATATGTACCTTTCAGGAACGGGCTGTTTCTTTCCTCAGCAGCCAGCATAGCGCTGTCAAACGGCTGTGGGATAATATATTACGGCGCACACAGTGACGATGCAGCAGGAAACGCATATCCTGACTGTAGTGACAGTTTTAACAAAGCCATGAATGAAGCGGTATATATAGGCAGCGGAAAGCAGCTTAAGATAGAAGCGCCGTTTGTGATAAGCACCAAAGCAGAGGTAGTAAAGACAGGACTGGAGCTGGGAGTTCCATATGAGCTGACCTGGAGCTGTTATGAAGGCGGAGACAGACCCTGCGGAGTATGCGGAACGTGCCGTGACAGAGCAGAAGCATTCAGGCTCAACGGAGCAGAAGATCCGGCGTTGAAAGGAGTATGAGCATGGGAAGAGATATGGAAAAAGAAAAGGGCACCATTTCGCTTCTGGGAAATCAGCATACAAAATATCCTACAGATTATGCACCGGAGGTACTGGAAACATTTCCGAACAAGCATCCGGAGAATGATTATTTTGTAAAATTCAACTGTCCGGAGTTTACGAGTTTATGTCCGATAACAGGGCAGCCGGATTTTGCAGCGATATATATATCATATATCCCGAACGAGAAAATGGTTGAGAGCAAATCGCTCAAGCTGTATCTGTTCAGTTTTCGCAATCACGGAGATTTTCATGAAGATTGTGTAAACATAATCATGAAAGATCTCATAAAGCTGATGTCGCCGAAATACATTGAAGTATGGGGAAAATTCCTGCCGAGAGGCGGATTATCAATTGATCCTTACTGCAATTATGGCATGGAGGGGACGAAATGGGAGCAGCTTGCGTGGGACAGATTAGCGCATCACGACATGAATCCTGAGATGATAAATAACAGGTAAAAATGTACTGTAAAATATATATACATAGTGATTCAGAAGGAGCCGTGAAATTGGTTCTGGAAGAGAAATTCGGAGCTGTGCAGATAAACAGAAGCACATATTATTTTTGCGGATTTGACATTAGTATAAGATCAAACGACGAGGCTGACAGAAATAAAATGCGGACATATCCTGATGGATTTTTGTATTATGAGCTGATCGCAGAGGCAGAGTTATATGAAGACCACATAAAGCAGACTGATGAGATATTGAGAGTGCTTTGGGAAAACGATATGCCGGCGGTGGTATCCTGCGGATATGAAGAAGAGCTGAACCGGTACATATTCAGCCTGAGATAATAAACAAACCCCTGAAACGGCTAAGAAGCGCAGTTTCAGGGGTTTGTTTATTATATTGAAAAAGCATTGAAGACCGTCAGAGCGATCATACCGAGTGCAGCGATGATAGTGACTGGAGCAGAGAAATAGATGCAGAACTTTTTGATTTCCGGGGTATCCGGCTGAGGATTTTTGAGTTTATAGCTGTCACGGAAGAGACAGAGTTCAAGGATAAACAGCACAAGACCGGTAATGATAAGACACAGAACGATTATACCGATAAAAGCGATCACCAGAACGCTATTGTTAGGTTCCGAAGCGACGGTAAGGTTTTCCAGGTTTTCGGTATCAATATCGCCGATAAAGAGGGATTGTACAGCACCGATCGTATTCAGCAGAAAATGGAGGATCATAGGGGGGATAATAGATTCGTTCTTAACATACATAAAGGCGGCATAAGTACCCATAACGGCGGCAAAGAGAGTCTGTTCATAGTTAACGTGCCATAAACCGAAGAATATGCCGGTAATAATGACCATAGCCCAGCCGCTGGATTTTGCGCCGTTTCTGAGGATAGTACCACGGAAGAGAAGCTCTTCAAAAAGCGGGGCAAGGAACATCATAGCAAAGATATTTGTAAATTTAGAGAGTGGATCATCAGCAGCAGAGAAATCGACAGCATGAAGTTCGATATTGAGAAGTTTTTCCAGCATAGTGAAGAAGATATTTGAAATGAAGCTGGCAGAATAAGTAAAGAACAGAGCGATGATAATATGTCTGAGATTCCAGATGAAGGACTGTTTAGGCTTAGCGAAGCAGGGGACTTTCTGAGCGGTATCCTTACCTTCCCTGCTGAATCTGAAGAGGAGAATTGGTATCAGAGCGCCCAGGAAATACTGAGCAGTAAAACCGATAAGATTGTAGACATATTCATATCTTGGAGAATCCTTATCAATAATAAGATTAGTGAGCAGCGGGACCAGAAACAGGATCGCACCGTAAGTGATGATGAAGAAAATGATCAGCAGGGCAGAGGTGATATTAGAGATCTTCCTGAAATTTTTTGAAGAAAACATAGATACCTCCGATGATTAAGAATTGAAAATAAA